>JBBSAN010000401.1:0-6531 GCA_038252265.1 Chloroflexia bacterium | reverse complement strand
GTCTCCACGGGGCGCAGCTTGGGGTGGACCTCCAGGAGGAAACCATCGTTGCCCGGCGTGACCTTGAGCATATCGATCAGGTCTTGCACCGGGCCGGGCCGCATCCCGACCGCCAGCACCACCAGGTCTACCGGCAGCTCGATCTCCTCCCCCCAGGTCAGGTGGTCCTTCACCCGCACCAACAGGGGGTATTCCTCGCCGGGCTCGGCGCGCACGACCTGCGGGCCGTCATCGGCGAGATAGCGCAGGAAGGTGACCCGGTTCTTCGAGGCGCGGGTGTAATAGTCTTCGTGGCCGCGCCCGTAGGTGCGGATATCCTGGTACACATCGTAGATGTGGACCTGCGGGAAGCGCTCGCGTACGCGATTGGCTGCCGCCAGGGAGGCCGTGCAGCACACCCGCGAGCAATAATCGTTCACCCGGCCATCTGCCCGCGGGGGGTGGACGCCTTCGATCTGCCGGCTGCCCACGCAATGGATCAGCGCCAGGCTGCGGACGGGCCGCCCGTTCAGGATCAATGCTCCCCGCGTGGGGCCGTCCGGCGCGAGCAGGCGTTCCAGTTGGGGCAGCGTGACCACCTCCGGGAACGTGCCATAACCAAGCTCACCGGGGAACGGCTCGTAGGGCCGGAACCCGGTCGCCATCACTACCGCGCCCACCTTGAGGTCGAACTCGACCGGCTCGGAATAGAGGCGGATGCTGCCCTTCGGGGCCACTTTGAGACACTCCCCGCAGCGTGTGCAGTGCTCCCAATCGATGGTCGGTCCCGCCGGATAGCATCCTGCGTAGGGCCGGTAAATAGCTTTGCGCTGGCTCAGGCCGAAGTTGAATTCATCCGGCACCTCCACCGGGCAGACCGCCGTGGCTTCGGCCAGCGCGGAGAAATCTTCGGCTACGCCGCGCCGTTGTTGGCGAATACGGATCTCGAAGTTGCCGACATAGCCCTTGGCCGCTACCACTTCCGCGCCGGTATGGATGGTGATGTTCGGCACCGCCAGCACGTCGCTGATCAGCCCGTCCAGCAGGCTGCGGGCCGCCTCCTCGGTCGGGAAGACATGATCCCAGCGCGCCATATGGCCGCCCAGGAAGGGGCTTTTCTCGACCAGCGTGACTTGCAGGCCGCGCCGGGCGATGGACAGCGCGGCCCGCAACCCGGCCACCCCGCCGCCGATCACCAGCGCGTGCCCCTCAGCCGCCAGCCGTACCGTTTCCAGTGGCCGCATCAGGCGTGCCCGGGCGACCCCCGCCGCCATCATGCGGATCGCCTTGTCGGTCGCCTCGGCAGGGTGGCTGTGATGCGCCCAGCTATCCTGCTCGCGTAGTCCAATGTGGTAATACAGGTAGGGATTGAGCCCGGCCCGCTCCACCGCCTTGCGGAAGGTCTGCTCGTGCAGAAAGAGGGAGCAGGCCCCCACCACCACGCGGTTGACCCCGTTTTCGCGGATGTCGTCCGTAACCAGTTTCTGGCCGGGGTCGGAGCACATGAACTGGTAGTCTCGCGAAATTACCACATTCGGCAGGCCGCTCAGGGCCTCAGCCGCCTCCTGGCAGCGCACGGTGTCGCTGATGTTGCCCCCACAGTGGCAAATATAGACACCGATGCGCGGCGCTTCTCCGCTTGCAGAGGGCGGACTCGGGTACTCGCGGGCGGGTGCTGCGGACCCCGCCGCCGCAGCGGCCCGCAGCTTCTCAGGCAGATCAGGCATGAACCAGGCTCCTCTCGTTTCCCGTCACAGCGGCGGGCGTGGTCTTGCGCGCCGGATGGACGTTACGAGCGTGCAAGTAGGCCGCAGCCTCGGCTGCCGCCGCGCCGGCGGTCATGATGCTGTCCACGATGTCCATGGGGCCGGTGGCGGTGCCTGTCGCGAAGATGCCCTCCCGCGCGGTCACGGCGGGCGCGATGTTGCAGTTGGGGATGCGGATAAAGCCGTCCTCGGCTGTGGGCACCCCGAATAGGGCTTCGGAGTTCCCGCCCGGCAACATGCCCGTCGAAAGCACCACCAGGTCGTGCTGGCGTTCGACCACGCGGGATTGATCGTCGATCAGCTCCACGCGCACGACCGGATTCTGTTCGGCGTCCTCACTGACGCGGGCCACCTTGCCCTTGATGAATTCGATACCCATCGCCTTGGCGCTCTGGTAAAACTGCTCGTAGCCCTTGCCGAAGGTGCGGATATCCATGTAGTAAATGGTGATGTCGGCCAGCGGCAGCGTGCCGGAAAGGAGGATGGCCTGCTTGATAGCGTACATACAGCAGACGCGCGAGCAGTACGGCACGCCCAGGGTCTGGTCGCGTGAGCCGGCGCACTGCACATAGGCAATCGAAGCCGGTTGCTTGCCGTCCGAGGGCCGCAGCACCCGGCCATACGGGCCCGTGGGGGCCAGGAGGCGCTCCATCATCCGCCCATCGACCACGTTGCGCAGCCGGCCAGCGCCGTATTCTTTCTTGGCCCCGTAGGGAGTCGTTTCGTAACCGGTGGCGACGATAACCGTGCCAGCCTGGATCTCCACCGTCTGCGGCTGCTGGCTAAAATCAATGGCATTGGTCGGGCACACCTGGAGGCACTTCCCGCAAAAGATACAGTGGTCGATGTCGATCAGGGCTTTCTGCGGCACGGCGGTGGGGAAGGGGATGTAGGCGACCCGGTGCGCGGTGCGCCCGAACTCGTTCTCGCCATCCGGCAGATCGAGCGGGCAGGCCAGTTCACAGGAGCGGCAGCCGGTGCAGTCCTCTTCGATCACGTAGCGGGGTTTGCGCAGCACCTGGGCGACGAAGCCATCCGCCCCGCGCGACAGCGATTGCACTTCGCTGTAGGTGAGCAAGTGGATATGATCGTGGTGGGCGACCGCCGACATCTTGGGTGTGGTGATGCAACTGGCGCAGTCCAGGGTGGGGAAGACCTTGCTCAGGCCGATCATCTTGCCCCCGACGCTGGGGTTCTTCTCGACCACAGCCACCTCGTAGCCCTGATCGGCCAGGTCCAGCGCCGCCTGCATGCCCGCGATCCCGCCCCCGATGACTAGGGCATCCACTTGAAGGTTTTGCGCTATCATACAGCCGTCCTTCTTCCACACTCAGGCGACAGCCGCCGCTTTGATCGGCCGCATTTGCTCCGGCACGGGCAGCAACCGCGGCACCAGGCCGATCTCGTTGAGCAAAGCGTTCATCTCGCGAATCTCGTTCAGGAAGGGACGCACGCAGACGGTGCAGATAGCCACCAGGCGCAGCCGCCGCGTGTCCAGACCCTGCTCCTTCATCAACACATAGGTCGCGTTGATGATCTGTGCCGTGCGGTCCGCCTCGCCTTTGAACGAGCTATCGCTGCCGCTGTACATCACGAGGATGCCGTCAATACCGTGCTGGAAAGCATCCAGGTAAAAGTGCGGCGGAAAGAGGGCGGCAGTCCGGATCGGCAAGATGTAGGTGTTGGGCGCGTACTCCAGGTGCGACTGCCCGGTCGCATCGGCTCCCCGGTAGCCCCCGGATAAACTGGCCAGGATCAGGATTCTGGAAGCCTCGAGTTGTCCGTTCGCTAGCATATGCAAGTGCCCTTCCGTACATATTCCTGTACCGCTGCACCGAGGATCTCAGCTCATAGTCCGCCCGGAGTGGGGCGCTATTTCATCCGGCGGATAAAGAGCCGGTCGTAGCCATCGGCGGGGATGACCTCCAGGAAGGCGTGCCCCAATTTCTGGCACCAGATGGCCAGGTCTTTCTTCGTGGCGGCTTCACCCGACCAGATTTCCAGCACTTCACCCACCTTGACCGTGCCGATGCCCTTTTTGGCTTCGAGTAGCGGACCGGGGCAAGACATGGCGCGAGCGTCAACGACCTTCGCCGCTTGCAGAACGGGCGGATCCATCGTAGTCATGGTAACCATCGGATTTTCTCCTTCGGGTAATGAATCTATGTTCACAAATTCAGGCCGACGGCGGGTTCTGCCGGCCCATATCCAACCAACAGGTCGTCCGCACACTCACGCGCGCCGCCCACTGGCGGGACCATGCACTCCGCACACGCATCGCTGGCTGCCTCTGCGGCAGGGCTTACCGGCTTCGGCCAAACGACTGGTGCCGGGATTAGTGTACCTTGCGCACGATGAAACGGGTGGCAGTGCCCGCCGCTTCAACGCCCAGAAGCTCCTCCCCGGCCTGAGCGACCCAGCGGGGAATGACCTCTTTGCTCTCCGCGTCGTTCGCTAGAACGGCGAGCACGTCCCCCGGCTGAGCGAGCTTCAGGCTGCGGATCAGTTCCATGAGTGGGGGCCAGCACACACTCTCTGCATCCGCGTACTCTTTGGTAATGGTGATGCCTTCCACGGTCTTACCTCCAGTTTGCGCTATAGTGCTTGGCTGTCCTGCGGAAGGAGCCAGGCTCCTTCCTTGCGTCGGCGGCTCAGCGGCCTGGACGGGCTGCTTAGCCAGCGGAGAACCCAGGGATCTGTTCTACCTGATCCCATACACTCGATGGGCGCACGCGCACTTGCAATTCGCGCCGTTAATTGCTGCAAGCGCCCGGAAGAACTGGTATAATAGTGTGTAGGAAGTTCGGTTACTAATACTTTGTGTGTCGTTCCTAATGCACTGTTAAAATCCTTCCTTATTAACCATAGTGTACCACTGGATTAGTAATATGTCAAGGGGGTAGTTGAGACATGGATGGGGAATTCTCGGTTGGAGCGCGGCTGCGCAGCCTGCGGCAGGCGCAGCATCTTTCGCAGAAAGAGCTGGCGAAGCTGTGCGGGCTCTCGTTGAACGCGGTGAGCCTCATTGAACGCGACGAGATTTCGCCGAACGTCGCGACTCTCCAGCGTCTGGCCACAGCGCTCAACGTCAAGATGAGCTACTTCTTCGAGACCGACCAGCAGGCCAGCGTTATCTACGTGCCAGCCGGGCAGCGCCCGGCCATTACCAGTCGCGGCGTGACGATCGAAGGGATCGGCCTGCGCTTGGAACGCCAGCAAGTGCAACCTTTCCTACTCACACTCGCCCCGCACGCGGACATCGGGAGCGACCGCGTTGTACACGGCGGCCACGAATTCGTCTGCTGCATGAAGGGCACCCTGCAGTACGAAGTGGACGAGACCACCTATCTGCTCCGGCCAGGGGACATGCTCCTGTTTGAAGCCGCCTTGCCGCACTCCTGCCGGAACCCCGGCGAGGAAGAGGCGCAGTTCATGCTGGTGCTGCACACGCCCGACCGGCCCGCCGATTCTGTACGCTGGCACTTCATGGACCATCCGGCGGTTGAGCACATGGGCTAGCCGGCGCGCTAAGAGCACAAGGGGAAATGATTATGAACCTGGACATAACTCTGCGCGCGATTGGTGTCGTCGCCTCGCCAATAACCGACAGCGGATTTACCGATTGGGCCGACGTGGTCTCGGAGATCCGGCTTGACGATGCGCTAGTACCCGGTCTGCGGGGTCTTCGCGACTACTCGCACATTGTGGTAGTGTTCCACCTGCACCAGGTGCAGTTCGATCGGGCGACAGATCTGGTGCGCCACCCACGCGACCGCACCGACTGGCCGCTGACCGGCGTCTTTGCGACGCGCACACAGTATCGCCCCAACCCCCTGGGCATTACAACTGTGCGACTGATCGACATTGCCGGCAATGTGCTGAAGGTCCAAGGGCTGGATGCTCTTGATGGTACTGCGGTGCTCGATATAAAGCCCTACATGCCAGACGTTGCGCTGACGCAGTCGGCGGTAGCGCCACAATGGCTAACGTGAACTACCAGGACAGCAGATGAGCGCGCTCCGTGAACGAGGCCCGCTGCCTGGATCGGCCGCGAGAGACCCGGTGGGGCCGTATGTCTCCCGTAAGAACCCGGGCGATGATCCCATGTATCGAACGCCGGGGACAGTGCATCTAACATAAGGAGTTTGGAAGGGGGATGTATCTGGCCGCTCCGCCCGACCAACCGGGCGTGCCCGCTATTGGGAGCACGGGAATACTAAGCTAGTGAAGCGTAGTATGCAGGCGCCGGTCCGCCCGTCAGCGGGGCCGGGCACGGATGCGCATGGGTGCTGGCGTTTGGCTGGGATAAGGAGTGCTGATGGATTGGATCGGGGTTATTGGCTTTGTTCTGTTTGGCCTGGTGGTGGGCGCGTATGGCACGCTCATCGGCGCGGGCGGCGGCTTCGTGATTGTGCCGGTGCTGCTGCTGGTCTTCCATTGGCCGCACAATCAGGCGGTCGGCACCTCGCTGCTGGTCGTGGCGGCCAACGCCGCCAGCGGGTCCTGGGCCTACTGGCGGCAGCGCCGGATCGACCTGCGCACCGGCTGGCAATTTGCCCTGGCGACGCTGCCCGGCGCGGTATTCGGATCGTTTGTCGTGGACTGGTTGAGCGGACGCCTGTTCAACGTGATCTTCGGCGTGCTGCTGGTGGTGGTTTCGCTCTACCTGATGTGGCGTCCCGAGAAGCCGGGCGGTGCGCCGTACCGGGCGGACCGCCCGGCAGGGCTGGCCGGGTGGGGGTGGACCGTGCGCCAGCTGACCGATGCCCGCGGCGAGGCCTACCAG
>JBBSAN010000400.1:0-6537 GCA_038252265.1 Chloroflexia bacterium | reverse complement strand
CCTCCCTTGTTGATCAGGGCGGTTTTGCTGATGCGGCTGACGTTATTGTGGGGTGGGGGAGGGGGGCTAGGGGTTGGGGGTTAGTGACGATAAAACCAACCCCCAACCCCTAGCCCCTAACCCCCCTTGATCCTTTCGATCAGGTTCGTCGTGCTCTTGCCCGGCACGTAGGGGATGAGGATCACCCGGCCTCCGGCGGCGCGCACCGGGGCGGCTTCGGGCAGGGGCTTGTCGGCGGGGTCAGCGGTGGCGGGGCGGGGCACAGGCGGGCCGCCCTCGGCGCGATAATCGCCGCCTTTGACGTAGATGTCGGGTTGGAGCGCCGTTACCAGCGCCACAGCGGTCGGCTCGTCGAAGATGACTACGTAGTCCACGCAGGCCAGCGCCGCCAGCAATTCCGCCCGCTCGTCCTCGGCCACCAGCGGGCGATCCGGCCCCTTATAGGCCCGCACCGACGCATCGCTGTTCAGCCCGACGATCAGCAGATCGCCCAATGCCCGCGCCGCCTGCAAATAGCGTACATGGCCGACATGCAGCAAGTCAAACGCGCCGTTGGTGAACACCACCGTCTGCCCCGCCGCACGAGCGGCAGCGCGGATGGGGAGGAGATCAGGGAGGGGGAGGATGGTGCCCAAATCAGGAGGTAGCCGTGTCCGGCAGTTCTTGCAAGATGGTCATAATGTGCTGTTTAAGACCGGGTAGATCCTCCTCTACAATCGTCCACACCATTTCTATGTCAACGCCCACATAGTTGTGGATGAGGATGTCACGCAAGCCTGCGATACGCTGCCAGGGCACCGCAGGGTACTGCTGCCGTAGCGGGAGAGACAGCCGCTTCACCGCTTCGCCCATGACCTCGAAGTTACGCAAAACGGCATCGCGTACCATCCGCGATGTCATGAATCCTTCACGGCCACTGCGTGTGTATTCCTCAATCCATTCAAGACATTCACTGATGTGAGTCAGGTAGAGCTGATCTTCATTCACAGAGGTACGGCCTCGCAAAGTACTCGATCCCGAATGTACCAGTGCAAGGCAGGCTCAGAAACCACATCTACTTTACAACCAAGAGCCTCCTCTAAATCTTGCCATAGCCCCACATGGTCCAGCAGGCTGCGACCCGGCTCGAAGTCAACCAGCAAATCCACATCACTCGTTGGCCCCGCTTCGCCCCGCGCCAGCGAGCCGAAGATGCGGACGTTATACGCGCCGTGCTGCGCCGCCAGCCGGAGAATATCGTCGCGCCTGGATTTGACCAGCATTTCTAGATCCATCACCGTCTCCGCGCCTACGCTGCCGAATTTCGCTCTAGCTCTTGCAGCTTCTCCTGCACCAACAGGTTGAGCAGTGTTTCCGAGGCAATCCCCCGCTGCCGCGCAAGCTCACGGATTTTCGTGGACAGCGTATGGTCTATCGCATAATAGGTGACGTTGGAGCGCAGGTTCACCCTGAACTCAGCAGGCTCCATTTGATCCCAGTAATCTGCCGTATCATGTGTGTCCCAGAACTCACCGATCTCCTCGGGTGTCGAGGCTTGTGAGATGGAGGTTTTATTTTCGCTCATATCTTTGTCTTTCTCGTTGCGTCATCTGTCGCGCAGAGACAATCAAGGCTCGACGATCTTTCTCGTAGATGAAAAACACCACCAGATAGCGCCCTGCCGCGCTACGCCCGAAGGCGGCATATATGTCCTCGCCGGGGCGCTCTCCCTTCTCCGCCCGTTGGAACGATGGCTCACTATCAAAAACTTCGATGACTTCCTCCGGGCTAACCGCGTGTTTGCGCTCAAGCTTGAGGATAATTTCATCGAGCCAGATGAGGTCGTCAATGTCCACACGATCTCTCCTCGATATTATACCGCATTGAACCAAGAGGGGGCCGAGTTCGCTTAACCATCCAACCGCCGCGCATTGAGAATCCCCGGATCGGTATTGTGCAGGAGGAGGGCGACGAGGCGTTCGGCGGTCATCAGGCCCCAGCCGAGGCCGTGGCCGGTGAAGCCGACGGCGAAGCCGACGCGGGGCAGATCGGGCAGGGTGCCGACCAGGGGGATGTGGTCGCGGGAGAAGCCCATCGTGCCCGCCCAGCGGTGCGTGATCGGCACCTGGGCCAGTTCGGGCCAGTAGCGGTGGAGGAAGCTTTCGAGGCCCGCCTGGACACCGGGGGTGGTGCGGTCTTCGTAGCCCACTTCGGTGTCGCGGAAATAATGCCGCCAGCCGCCGAGCAAGAAGCGGCCATCGGGCAACTGGCGGAAATACTCATAACCATAATCGGCGTAGCCGGGGCAGGGGAAAAGTGGCGCAGCGACCGGGGCGGTGACGAAGACCTGCCCGCGCATCGGCGCGATTTTGTCGGCAAAATAGGGGTGGAGCAGGGGCGCGTAGGCGTTGGTGCAGAGGGCCACCTGTCGGCAGCGCACCGTCGCCAGCCGGGAGCGCACGATCATGCCCGCGCCAGCGGCTTCCAGGCCGAAGACTTCGCAATTGTCCAGCAGGCGGGCCCCGCCCGTCTGCACCAACCCGGCGGTAAGCAGGGCCGGGTGGGTCGCCCCGTCGTCCGGCTGGTAATAGGCGGCAGCAAAGCCCCGCCCGGTGGGGTCGTGGCGGGTGAACTCACCGCCCAGGCCCGCCGCCTGGAGCGCTTGCGCCGCCTGCTCCACCTCGGCGGCTTCCTTGTCGTCCAGGGCCAGCAGGTAGGACCCCTTTTGCTCGGTGGGGACGCCTAGTTCGGCGGCGAGTTGGAACATGCGTGTGCGGTTCGCCAGGGTCAGATCCCAGACTTCGCGGGCGGCCTGCTCCCCGTATTGCGCGATGGCTTCGTGGTAGTAGGCGGCGAGGCCGGTGAGGACCATACCCGCATTGCGCCCCGTGGCGCCTGCGGCCACATGGCGTGCTTCGAGCAGGATCACATCCTGCCCGGCTTCCTGAAGGCACCGCGCCGCGTAGGCCCCGACGATGCCTGCGCCGATCACGGCGACATCACAGTCGAGAGTCTGCCCGGCGCTCTGGTCCTGCCAGTAGGAGACCGTCATAGAGGAGGCTCGTCTGTCGGGTCTGTTCAGCGTGCGGCGGGGGAGGCGTGAAACGTGAAACTCTGCGCTGGGCGCTCTCTTCACGTTCCACGTTGTACGTTTCACGCCGCGTCGGTGAGGGGTGGGGGACGGATGGGGACGTTAGCGATGGCGATAGGTGATGCGGCCCTTCGTCAGATCATAGGGCGAAAGCTCGACCGTCACCCGGTCACCGGGCGTGATCTTGATGTAGTTGATCCGCATTTTGCCCGAAATATGGCCCAGCACTTCATGACCATTCTCTAGCTGCACACGGAACATGGCGTTCGGCAGGGCCTCGGTGACCTTGCCTTCCATGCTGATTGTTTCGCCGTCCGTCGGCTGGCGCGGGCCGCGTTCGGTTGTGACCGGGCCACGGCTGCGATTACCGCCGCCACGCCCCCGGTTGCCACTGTAGGGTGCTCTTGGCATAGTGTTCTAATCCTTTCTAGGAACAGGGTCTGTGCATATTTTGCACATCTATCATACTCGATTAGCAGTGGTTGTGCCACCGCACCTTTTCTAAACACAACAAGGTCAAAGCCAGGAGCACGGCTCCTGGCTCTGACCTGGACGCGTCAGGCGTTGCGCGTTAGCGCCGCCCGCCGCGGCTGCTGCCGCCGCCCATCTGGGCGTAGCAATCAGAGCAATAGACCGGGCGATTGCCGCTGGGGACGAAGGGAACCTGGGTTTCCTGGCCGCAGTTGGAGCAGATGACCGTGGTCATGGTGCGCTCACTCCGCCCGCCACCATAACCGCCGCCGCCGCCGCCGTTGCCATAACCGCCGCCGCCGTTGTCATAGCCGCTGCTGCTGTAGCCGCCGCCGCCGCCGCCGTAGCTGTCGCCACCGCCGCCGTAGCTGTCGCCGCTACCGCGGGCCGCCTTCTTGGCCGCCCGGCAGTCGGGGCACCGGGTCGGTTCGCTGAAGCCCCGGCTGGTATAGAAGGCTTGTTCGCCCTCGGTAAATGTAAATGTCCGTCCGCAATCGCGGCACGTCAGTGTGCTATCCGCCACTTTCCTTGATTCTCCTCGTTCCCAATGAACAAATGATAAATTTTCCAACGCTCCAGTATGCGCTGAGGTGGGCTGTGCCTGATGGTACCGGGGGAATGCTTCTCTACCCTGTTCGGAGGAGCCAAGAGTGAGGGAAACTTCGCGCGACCCTGTTCACATGCGCACTTCAACTGTGTTAATCATACCCGATCTCTGAATAAAATGCAAGATCTTTGCTTCATCGTTTGCTCATTGTTTGCTCATTTTCACCGGTAAACTTTGTTTTGAAGCGGATTTTGGCTGCGGCAGGCATGGTGTACCTCTGTTGTTCTCCTGCGGCGCGTCTGCCTTGACCAACGTACCCTGCCGAGAGTACAATGAAGGCAGCTAATGCTGCCCCGCACGGAGCGGTCCTGGTGCCCCTGCGCTCCCGGTCTGGCGCGCCCGGCGGCGGAGGTCGCTGGGAGGACCCTTGCTCATGAAGTTGATTATCCAGATCCCCTGCTGGAACGAAGAAGCCACCCTGCCCGAAACACTCGCCACGATCCCGCGTCAGGTGGCGGGGGTGGACGAGGTCGAGGTGTTGATCATTGACGACGGCAGCCGCGACCGCACGGTGGCCGTGGCCCGTGCCCACGGGGCCGACCATGTCGTGCGCCACACCACCAACCAGGGCTTGGCCGCCGCCTTCCAGACGGGCCTCGATGCCTGCCTGCGCCTGGGGGCCGATATCATCGTCAATACCGACGCCGACAACCAGTATCCCCAGGCCCGCATCCCCGACCTGATCGCCCCCATCCTGCGCGGCGAGGCCGATATGGTGATCGGGGACCGGCAGGTCAGCCAGATCGAACACTTCTCGCCGCCGAAAAAGATGTTGCAAGGGTGGGGGAGCTGGGTGGTGCGCCAGGTATCGGGCACTAGCGTCCCCGACGCGCCTAGCGGCTTTCGCGCCTTCTCCCGCGAGGCGGCGCTGCGGATCAACGTCATCACCAACTACACCTATACGCTGGAAACGATCATCCAGGCGGGCAAGAAGAACCTGGCCGTGGGCCATGTTCCTATCGTCACCAATCCGATCACCCGCAAGTCGCGGCTGATCCGCAGTATCCCCGACTATATCAAGAAGAACACCGTGACCATCGTCCGCCTCTACTCGCTCTACGAACCGCTCAAGGTCTTCTTCTATATCGGCCTGATCATGGTGCTGATCGCCCTGTTCGGGGGCAGCCGGCTCCTGTGGTTCTACTTCACCCTGGAGGGCCAGAACTTCCGCCAGACGTTCGAGCGCCACACCCCGACGACCATTGTCACGCTGATCGCCCTGGTCTTCGGCTTCCAGATCTGGTTGATCGGGTTGATGGCCGACCTGATGGCCTCCAGCCGCCGCCTGATCGAGGAAACGCTCTACCGGGTGAAGAAGCTGGAACTGAACATGAATGCGCTGGAAGAGCGCGGGCGGAGCCTGGCCGAAACCCTGGTCCTCCATACCGACGGCCTGCCCTCCAACGGCAACGGCACCGCCCCTACTCCTGCCCCCACCCCGGCGGGGCTGGCAACCGAGCAGGATCAAGCCCTGGTTCCGGGCGCGACTGAGCATTCTCCGTAACTCCCCCCGTATCTTCTGTTACCAGACTCTCCTATCCTCGCCCCCAGAATGTACCCACGTCCATCCGTTAAGCTGGAGGCCGTGGCGGCGCAACGGGCGGCAGCGTTCGGGCCGTTGGAGGGCGTGCCGGTGGGCTGGTGCTAGAGTCCGGTTGATAAAGCAAGCTCTACTATAAGCCTTAATACCTCTTTTGTGCGCCCCGGTTCCTGGTCTCCGGGTTCATCCCATAATGGTGATCATTTTGATCGTTTTTACCCCTATCCCCGGATGAACCGCAGCGTTATGAACCGTGTATACCTTTTACGCTCGTTCAATCGTTCACATTCCATCCACCATGTATACACATTGTACTCGTTGGTACAGGGGGACCCACCTAATGCAAACGCATGACATCCAACTCCGCGCCGCCACCAAGGAAGCGCTCGACCTGCTCTGCCAGGCGCTTGATGCACAATACGGCACGCGGGTGCAGCTCTACCGCTTCCGCACCCCGGATGGGGAATGGCGCGCATCGGGCACCATCGCCGTCATCGGGGCACGGCGCTCTTCCCACCCGCTGAATCGGCCCGGCCATCGCCGGATCATCATTGCCTAGCCGCCCGGTTCGGCCTATCCCACGCGTCACCTGCACATCCGGACCGGCCAACAGGCTTGACCGCCTAATCATCCCTGCCCTCTGAATCGTAGAACCCTATACCGTCTGTAAGAGAGGGCTCCGCCCATTGAGGGTCGGGCTGCCCCAAGCGTTGGGGTTCCCCCCACCCTCAATGGGCGGAGCCCTCTCCTACAAGAGGACGGAATAGTATAGTTATGGTTGGGTGGCAGATCAGGGCCTATGCATTCTCCTAGGTAGGGGCCGACCCATGGGTCGGCCCCTACCGTAAT
>JBBSAN010000399.1:0-6542 GCA_038252265.1 Chloroflexia bacterium | reverse complement strand
CCCTGATCCCTGATCCCTGATCCCTCGTCACGTTTCACGCTTCACGGCGCACAGGCGGCGCGGGTGTAGCGGGCGGCGATGGCGGCAGTAGGCGGTTTGTTCGCCGCGCCGGTGGCCCCGACCAGCCAGATTTCGTCGAGGCTGACCACGGCCATGTGCCCGGCGGTGAACACCTGGGCGGGATCGGCGTTGGGCAAGGTGCTGCCGGTCCAGGCGGTGCCATCCCAGTGGAGTAGCAGCGCGCCACCCTGGTAGGAGCCAACCGCCCAGACATTGTCTTTGGCGAGCGCGGCCACATCGGTGAGCAGCGCATCGGGAAGCTGATCAAGTGCAGCAGGCGCGGGAACCAGGCTCCAGGCGGTGCCATTCCAGTGTTCGATCAGCGGCTGGGAGGGGGCAATCACCGTGTTGGCATCCTCTTTGCAGCCGCCTACGGCCCAGATGTCGTCCGCCGCTGCCCCCGCCACGCCCCGCAGGGTGTTGTGACCCGCACAGCGGTTGGGGCTGGCGACCACCTTCCAGTCGTCACCAGCGGGGCGCATCACCAGAGTGGTGGTGCCGGTGTAGCCGACCGTCCAGATGGTGTCTTTATCCACCGCCGTCACGCCCTGGAGTTCAACCGTGACCGTGGCCGGGGTGGTGTAGTGGAAGGCCGATTCCCACGCCTGCCCGGTGCTGTGCAGGATGATCGGGGTGTGGTGGTCGAACGACGAGCCGACCGCCCACAGATCGTCTTTGGCCGTTGCCGCCAGATCGTAGATGTAGGTGCGGTAGCCGCTCGACCCGGCGTTCGCGCTGGGCACCATACTCCAGGCCTGGCCGTCCCAGTGGACGACAAGGCTGCCTTTGGTCGACTCCCCGACCGCCCAGACATCATCTTTCGCCTGGGCCAGCACGGCATTCAACTCGATGTATAACCCCCCGGTGCCCGTGCGTAGCTGGTAGATCTCGGGGTTGGCCCGCTCGCCCCCCTCGATCCGGGTCCAATTGCTGCCATCCCAATGGGCCAGCAACGCCAGCGGATTCTCGTCGGGGGTGTCGGGTTGCCCGTCGCCGGTGACACTATCGCCCACTGCCCACACGTCGTTGCTCCCCACGGCGGCGATCCCCCCGAAGCGGTACTCGGCCAGCGGGTCCGGCCCCCCCAACGTGCCGATCGTCACCTGCCAGGTGCCACACAGAGGCGGGGTCGCGGCCACCGTCCGGCTGCTCCACCCGGCATGGGGGGTCAGGAAGATGATATTGATCAGCCACCACGCCAGCACGATCCCCACCAGGCCCAGCACGATCCGCACGCGCAGATCCAGCTTGCGCCAGCGGGTGCTCAGCCTCGGGATCAGCCTGGCGGCGGAACGAGCGGGGCCAGGGGGGGTTGTCGTGGTCATAGGGCGTGCTCCTGCGTGGGGTATGGATGGGGCTTATCCTACCATTCTTCAATACTACCTGCAAGCCGGGGTTTGGGTTCGGGCCATAATAACGCAACGGCGCGAAGGGTCCGCAAAGGCGCAGCGGCGCAAAATTGGGTTGCAAGATCGCTGCTCAAACCTATTGACAAGCCGGGGAAATGATGATATAGTTAGTGTAGAAAACATACAAAGGTTGCCGGGAGAGAATAAAAACCGGCAACCGGTTTTTAGGGTTGTGAGTAAGTGTAAGTTATACACTCTAGATGATGTGCTCGGAAGGGCGCTATAATTTTTGGCCCTTCAGTTAGTGTACAAAATACGTTAAGGAGCAACGATGATGCGACGAGCGACACAGCAAACCCAGGCAGACACCACCCCCGCCGTGGGCATCGACATCGGCACCTGCTTTGCGCGGGCGGCGATTCTGGACGGACAAGGGGGGCTGCGGCTGGTGGCCGACCGCTACGGCGACCGCGACATCCCGGCAGTGGTGCGCTACACGATGCACGGCAGCGATGTGGGCTACTACCCCGAACGCTTCCTGGTCACCGACTGGGAGAACAGCGTGCGCGAGGTGCCGCGCTTCCTGGGGCGCTATGGCGACCTGCCCCGGCGAGTGCTGGACGATGCGCCGTTCCCGGTCTTTGAAGAAGAGGGGCGGCCCCGCTTCAACGTCCTCTACACCATCACCGGACCGGAAGAAGTCTACAGCCGCCTGGTGCGCCACCTGGTGGACATGGCAAGCGCGGCAGTGGGCCAGCCCGTGCGCCGGGTGGTGCTGACGGTGCCCGCCAACGCCGAAGACCGGGCGCGGGTGAGCGTGCAGACCGCCCTGGCGGCGGCGGGGGTGGACCTGATCCAGATCGTGAACCAGCCCACTGCTGCCCTGCTGGCCCTGCGCCGCCTGGTGCCCGGCGACACCCGCCTGCGCCGGGGCGTGGTCGCCCTGGTGGATATCGGCGGGGGTACGACCGACGTGTCGATTGCCCGCGTGGACGACAACGGGGTGACGATCCTGGCGACGGCAGGCGACCCCTATCTGGGCGGGGTGGAACTGCGGCGGCGGCTGGCCGAGGGCGTGAACGCCGAATTCCGCCGCGAGGGAGCCGATCTGCTCGCTCCGGCGGGCGCGGGCACCGGCCACAGCCGTGCCGGGGAGCTGGCCCTGCTCCATGCCGCCGACGAGGCGATGACCGCGCTGAGCACAACCGATCACGCCGATGTGCTGCTCGACCACTGCGCCGGGTTCGGCCACGACCTGTGGGAACGGGTCAGCCGGGCCGAGTTCGAGCACTGGATCGCCCCCGACCTGGTGCGGCTGGCAAGCCTGTGCGGGCGGGCCTTGCGGCTGGCCGGACTGCCCGCTACGGCGATCGATGTGGTGGCGCTGTCGGGCGGCTGCGCGCCGGTCCCGGCAGTGCAAAAGACCATCGCAGCGGCGTTTGGCCGGGCAGCGGGCGACCTGCTGATCCGCGAGCCGATGGCGCTGGCCGCCTATGGCGCGGCGATCCAGGCCGGGATCGCCCTGGGCCGGGTGCAGGAGGCGGTGCAGGATGTGGCCCCCTATCCGCTGGGCATCAGCGCCTACAACACCCCGTATCCCGACGGGATCGAGGTCTTCAACACGGTGGTGCGCCGGGGGACGCCAGTGCCGACCGCCGGGCCGGGGTCGCGTACCGCCTGCCGCCGCACCTTCTATACCCGGTTGCCGAACCAGGACGCGATGACGTTGCGGGTGCTCCAGTATCGCGGCCCCCGGATCATGCCCGGCCACGGCAACGGGGCGCGCTATGACGACGACCCGCAGATCCTGCCGGAGGAGTGCGAAGTGCTGGGCGAGTGGACGCTGGAAGGCATCCGCCCCGGCCCCCGCGCCGCCGTGAACGTGACCTTCCATGTGGACACGAACGGCGTCCTCCACCTGCTGGCGCAAGAGGAGGGGACGCGGAATATTTTGCGACAGGATATCGCCCGCTGGTAACGACGAGCAATGAGCAATGAGCAATGAGCGATGCGTGATGCGTGATGCGTGATGCGTGATGCGTGATGCGTGATGCGTGATGTGTGATGCATAGTGAGTTGAGGCCAGGAGTGGTCTTTGTAAAGGAGAGATTGTGATGGAAACGAATGACGAGCGGAAGCCGACGGTGACGGTGGTGATTGCCCAGTGTGTGCAGCGGAGTTTTATCAGCCCTCTGGCGGGGCCGGACCCGCGGTTGAAGCCGTGCCACCTGCACTGTGGCTATGTGAACAGTATCCGGCTGCTGGGCGGCGGGCCGCAGCACGCGCCGAACCACCTGGAGCATTTCCTGCGCCGGGCGCACGGCCTCGACGGGCCGGATCGGGGCAGCGACCGGGTACATGTGGTCTATGTGGACGATGAGCACATTGACGACGGCAACGAGCAGACCCTGGCCCACTTTGCCCAGTTTGGCCGCCATTGCGTGCCGGGCGAAGATGGCTACCTGGGCACGGGCGAGACCGCCGAGTGGCGCACCCTGCGCAACGGGCGGACCCATGTGGTGAAGACCCCCGGCCTGAACGACAATATGTACGGTACCGGCTTCATCCCTGTGCTGACAGCGATCTGCCAGGAGGCCGAGGAGGTCTACGGGGTCGCGCCCGGCGATGTCCGCATCGTCAACATCGGCGGCTGGAGCATCATCAAGGTCCTGTTCTGCGGCGTATGGGAACTGCTGCACCACGGCATCCCCGACTGGCGCGACCCGACCAACCGCGAGGCGACCATCCGCTTCCACGATATCGCCGTCTGCGACGCGCTGACCTACAGCGTGCAGCGCGAGCAGCACAACGTAGCCCTGGAAGTGGTCGAAATGATCGGCGGCCAGGTGCTGCGCACGGTAGACGATGCGCTGGCCTTCAGTGGAATCCGCTGATTGTAGATTTTAGATTTTGGATTGCCGATTTATGTTCCTTCCAAAATCTAAAATCTACAATCTAAAAGGGTGAGATCGATGGGCTACTTTCGGACGAACGAGCGCTATCTGCACGGCGGGGCCACTTCCGGGGCCGCCCCGCCGTGGGGGGTGCAGGTGCAGGAGGCGGGGCTGGCCGGGCGCTGGCTGGTGACGTGGCGGCCTCCCTATACGCCGGTGGACAGCTATGGCGTGTACGGGCAGGCGGCAACCGACCCCGCCGGGGCCTGGCAGGAACTCCTGCGCGTGCCGGGCACGGCCCAATCCGCCTTCTTGCACCTGGGGCCGGGCGGCTGGCGCATCGCCGTCGCCGCTCGCCAGGGCACCACCGACAGCCCCCTGGCGATTGCGGAATGCGGAGTGCAGAGTGCGGAATGGGTCGGCGGTACAGCGGTGCCGCCAGCGCCGATTGCGCCGGTTGCGCCAGTCGAGCCGGTTGCGCCGCCAGCAGTGCCCGTTCCCCAGCCGATTATCGCTGAACCCATCGCCCAACCCACCGATCCTGATCCTGATCCTAATCCGCACTCCGCACTCCGCACTCCGCACTGTCCGGACTGTGGGGCGCGGGTGGCGGGGCGGGCCGATGGCAGCACGGCCTGCGCCTACTGCGGCACCGTCGTGGCGATCACGCTGGACGGGCGGGCGCTGGCGCTGGACCGGCTGCTCTATGGAGCCTGCACCTGTTGCGTACCTCGTCACCCGCTGATCCGGCAGGGCGACGCGCTCATCTGCCCGGCGCAACCGGGGCGGCACTACGGTGTGCCGCTGGGCCTGGGGGACGGGCGCAACGACGGGAATACACCGCCTAGCCCAACCCCCAACCCCCAACCCTCTACCCCCGTGCCGGAACCCGCGCCGGAGTTGGATTGGACGGCAATTGATACGGCATTACGCGACAACTCGGCCCGCCTGGGCCGCCACGGCCTGTTCGTGCGCGACCCACGTTAAGCAGCAGAGCTGACTCTGCCCCAAAAGGAGCGTATACATGGATACTCAAACAACCCGCTCGGCCCTGGACACCCCGACCCTGGCCTATTGCACCTGTTGCACGCCGCGCCAACTGCTCATCCCCCGCGATGACATCGGCACGCCGGGCCGCTGGGCGGTCTGCGTGGCGACCGGAGCCTGGTACGAGAACCGGGGCGACGGCCTGTTCAGCGCCGCGCCCGCCCCACGCCAGGGTGACATTATCGATATGATCCCCGTCCGCCCCGCGCAACCCGTCGTAGGCGGGGGCCGCGTGGACCAATGGGCCGGGGGTGATGCCCTCCCCACCATCGTGCCGGGGGTGCGGATCGATCTGAGCAAGGAAAGCTATGCATAGGGGATGGGGGTTGGGGGTTGGAGGTTGGTGAAACGTGAAACGTGAAACGTGATGCGTGAGTCTCGTAACTCACAACTCACAACTCACAACTCGCAACTCGTTACCAACCCCCAACCCCCAACCCCCAGAAAGGGGCCGTGATGGAACAGGCAATCGGCGTGGTCGGGGCGGATGGGCGCACGGTGGATGCGCGGTGGACGGTGGATCTGGCGGCAGCGGGGCAGGTGAGTGCGTGGGCGCGGGAGAACCCGGCGCTGCTGGCGCAAGAAGTGGCCGAGATGGCGGCCTACTTTCCGCGCTGGGTGCTGACGGCGGGCGATGGGAAGGCGGTGAACCGCTGCGCGCGTTGCCAGGATGTGCTGGTGTTCCGCGACGGCAAGCTGGCTTGCGTGCGCTGCGGGCGGGTGGGCAAGGGCAGCCAACTGGCCTGGATGGGGCACCTGCCCTTGCCGGTGGATGGGCTGCCCCAGGCGCTGGCGCGGATTATGGCCCACGCGACACCCGGTTTCCCGCTGGTCCGCGTGGGCGGGACGCAGCTCTGGCTGGTGCCGGTGGTGGCGTTCCATCCCACCGACTGGCCGCGCAGCGAACCGATCCTGCGCTACGACCGAGCGCTGTTCTCGATCCTGAACATCCCCGCCACCGCCACTAACCACATCATTGACCAGACCCGGATGTGCCTGTACGGCTGGAGCCAGTGGCGGGCGGTGACAGTGCGGGTAGTCCTCCAGCAACGGGTGGTCAACCACCTCGCCAGCCTGCTCAAAGTGGCCGACGGCCAACCCGCCGCCACCGCCTTCGCCGGCAAAGCACACAGCTACGGCGGGCGGGATGATGGGGATTATTGGAACTACCGGTGAAACGTGATGCGTGATG
>JBBSAN010000398.1:0-6543 GCA_038252265.1 Chloroflexia bacterium | reverse complement strand
GTGGGCGCCCCGCTAGGGGCGCCCGGGACTTTCTCTAATAAATATCGCGGGGGCTGCGGTATTTGTCCGGGCAGCCCCCGCTATGTTGTGTACGCCGTTTGGCGCTCAGCGCCGCAGCCAGTCGCCCATGTTCTGGAAGATTTGCAGGATCCAGGGCAGCGAAGCGGCCAGGAAGAGCAGCCCGGCGATGGCGCGGAACAGACGGCTGCGGGTGATATCGGGCGATCCCGCCTCGTCATCGTCGTCGTCCGGGTCACCGTCGCGCCAGGTGCGGGTGGGCATGTCCCAGGCCGAGGCCGTGCCGTGCGTTTTGCGCAAGGTGCGCTGCTGGAGGTAGTCGCGCTCGCTGGGCAGGCTCTGCCAGCCGTCCGCCGGTTCGGGGCCAGAGTCGGCCTCGGCATCCGCGCCGAAAGTGATCGGCTCCCACTCCGCTCCTTCGGCGCCCCCGCCATAGGGCGTGCCGGGCGGGCTGTGGATATAGAGCCGGGCCTCCTCCAATTGCGACGCGTTCACCAGCACATCGTGCATCACGAAGTCATTATGGCTCCACTCCCCGATGTCTGATACGGGCGAGCGCCGCATCATCGCCGGGATGCCCGCATTCTTGAGCTGGCTGATCAGCAGGTTGCCGATAATCGCGTTCGGCACGTTGGTCGCGTAGACCAGCGCATCGTGGCCGCCCGGCAGCGGCGGGGCCGGGGGCGCGGGCGACCTCTCGGCCACCAGGCTGCGCCCACAGTCGGCGCAGCGTGTGACCCCCGCTTCATATTCATATTCACAATGCGGACAATATGGCATACCCTCATTATAAGGAGTGCTGGGAACTAGCGCAAGGGTCGGAGGTATAGCGGGCTATTTCACAGTCGTTCGGTGCAGCCACCCCCAAGCTGTCATCCTGAGCGCAGCGAAGGATCTTGTCAGGGCTGACCGGCTGCCATCGTAGATCCCGAATCTTCCCCTGGCACCTCTGACCGCTGAGCCTACCTTCGCTGCGTTCAGGATGACAGCCTGGGAAGGTGGACCACCTCTCCCGACCCCCAACCCCCAACCCTTGACCCTTGACCCCCGACCCCTGACCCCTGGCCTCCGACCCCTGACCCCCGACCCCCGACCCCCGACCCCCACCCCCCAACCCCCCACCCCCGAATTTCTCGCCTTGCGGGCCAGGGCACGGTATGGTATAATTCTCGTTGGCGTGTGTAATGCGCGCCCAGTGTCAATAATGGTCGCTGGGGCACCCTCAATTTTGGCCCCCGATCTTTGACCTTTCTGCCTCGCGCGCATCCAGGGGAAGCACACACCGCCCCCGGCCCTTACGCGAGGTAAACCCATAGAAAGGAGGTGTGTACGGTTTTGGCTGAACTACGCGAATACGAACTAATGTATATTCTCCGCCCCAACCTCGGCGACGAGGCTCTGACCCCGGCGGTGGAGAAAGTGAACCAGCTCATCGCGAACCACGGTGGTGAAGTGTATGAGAATCTTCAGACACCCCCCTGGGGTCGCCGGCGGCTGGCCTATCCCATTGATCGCCATACAGAAGGCTTTTATATCGTCAGTCATCTACGCCTGGCTCCCGACCAATCGGAAGATGTGGAGAGCCAGTTGAAGATCAGTGAAGATGTGATCCGCCACATGCTCATTCGCATGGACGAGTAGGCGGGCGGCACCGGCGCGGCTGGCCGGGACTCTGCCCACGACGAGAGAAGCATCCTGAGTATATGAGGAGAATGTGACATGGCTCGTGGTTTGAACAAAGTGATGCTGATCGGCAATCTGGGCAAAGACCCGGAAATGAAATACACCCCCAGCGGCGTGCCCGTGACCACCTTTTCGGTGGCCGTGAGCCGCTCGTGGCGCACCCCGGAAGGGGAAAACCGCGAAGAAACCGAATGGTTCCGCATCGTCGCCTGGCGCAAACTGGCCGAGACCTGCAACGAATACCTGCGCAAAGGAATGCGGGTCTACATCGAGGGCCGCTTGCAAACCCGCAAGTGGACCGACCAGCAGGGCCAGGAACGCTACACGACCGAAGTAGATGCCCAGGAAATGGTCATGCTCTCCGGTCGGGAAGAAGGCGGTACTGGCGGCGGTGGCGGCGGTGGCGGCGGCAATCGCAGCGCGGCCCCGGCCCGCAGCGGCGGGGGCAATGATTTTGATGAATCGGCGATGGACGACGAGGACATCCCATTCTAGGTGACTGAGTAACCGATGGCCCGGCCCCGTTGTGGGCGGGCATGGTGTTGAGGAGGATTGAGACCAAGTGACTGATTCTGGAGGACCAGGGGAAGACGGACCCCGCCCGCGTCCCTCGTATGGGGGCGGCGGCGGTGGTGGCGGCGGCCCAGGCGGGGGAATGCGTCCCCGCCGTCCGCGCAGCAAGGAGCGGTTTATTCCGCGGCGCAAAGTCTGTGGCTTCTGCGCCGAAAAGCTGCCGTACATTGATTACAAGGACATGAATCGCTTGCGCCGCTATCTGTCCGAGCGAGGCAAGATCGAACCGCGCCGCAAGACCGGCACCTGTGCCCGGCACCAGCGCGCCCTGACCGTGGCCCTCAAGCGTGCCCGGCACGTCGCTTTGCTGCCGTTCATCGGGCCACACGCCCGCTAGAACGATTGCGGATGACCGATTGCGGATTGTGGACGGTGGATCAGCCTGCGGATTGTGCTGATCCCTCATCCGCAATCCGCAATGCGCAGTCCAAAATTGAGAGTCTTATGCCCAAGAATAAACAACGGGTTATTTTACCCCACCAGATGACACGCGGGCAGCTCTCGCGCCATGAACGAGAGCTACGCCAGCAACGGTTGCTCTACTACGGGATCGGCGGCGTGGTCGCCCTGATTCTCGTTGTGTTCGGCGTGACCGCGATCTCACAGTTCGTGATCAAACCGGCGCAATTGGGCGAGAGCCTCAAGCAGGTCGTCGCCACGGTCGGTAACGAACAAATCACCCGCGGCACCTACAACAAGATCCGCAGTTGGGACATCTTTAACCAGATTCGCACCCAGGCCTACTATGCGGCGGTGGGCCTCCAGACCGCGGACCCGGCCCAGACCGCGCAGTTGCAGTTGCAACTGAACAACGTGGCGACCGAGGCGCTCGACGCAACCACGCTGCAAACCCTGGCCGAGGATACCCTGATCGCGCAGCAGGCCCCGTCCGCGGGCGTGACCGTCACCGATGCCGACGTGAAGGCCGAGGCGCTCAAGCAGTTCGAGCCGCAGCCCACGCCGATCCCCGGCTCGCCCACGGTAGCCGCCAGCGCGACGGCCACCCCGGCCACGCCGCTTGCTACGCCGACGAGCACCCCGGCCACCCCGGTTCCCACGTCCACCGAGACGGCGACCCAGACGCACACCCCCGGTCCCAGCCCCACCCGCACGAGCACACCGACGGTCACCCAGACTCCGCTCCCCGTGCCCGGTGCCCAGCAGACGGCCACGGTGGACTACAGCCAGTTCCTCGCCGCCGTGGCGAAGGGACCACAGCCGATCACCGGCGACGCCTTCTGTAGCGACGGGTGCCCCGGCATCAGCGAGCAAGACTACCTGAATCTGGTGGTCAAGCCCAGCCTGCTGCGGACCAAAGTAACCGAAGCGTTGCAGAAGAACCTGGAGATCAGCCCCGAGCAGGTCCATGTCGCCCATATTCTGTTCCAGGTCAAGTCGGACCAGAACGCGAGCGGCACGCACACCGACGCCGAAGCCCAGCAATTGGCCCAGCAAACGCTGGATCGGTTGAACAAGGGCGAGGACTTTGCCACGCTGGCGAAGCAACTGTCCGAAGACACCAGCAACAAGGACCAGGGCGGCGATCTCGGCTGGTTCCTGCCGACCGAGAAGGGCGGCCCGATGGTGCAAGACTTCTCCACGGCGGCCTTCAAGCTGACCAAGCCCGGCGAGTTAAGCCCGCTGGTGAAGAGCCAGTTCGGCTATCACATCATCAAGCTCATCGAGCGGGGGCCGCACGATGTGGACCCGACCGCGTTCCAGCAGCAGAAGGACCAGGCCCTGACCAACTGGCTGACCGAGCAGAAGGCCAAGGTCACGTTCCAACTGAACCTGCCGACCACCCCGGTCCCGGCCACGGTGCCGGTGCAACCCACCTCACCCCCGGCTCCGGCGGTGACTAACCCGCCGATCACCAACCCGGTGACCAACACCGGCACGATCACCAAGTAACACCACGAGGGCGCGCCTGGGGCGCGCCCTCGCTCTTTCCCCCCTATGTTGAAACGCCTCTGGCACCTGCTCCGCCCACCGGGCGAAACCGTGCGCGGGCGGCCCCATTTTGTCGCCCCCGCCGACCAGCGGCATGGGGTCGTCGCCTGGATCGCGGAAGGGCGCGCCGTAATACGCGGCGGGCAGCGGGTGGTCGTGCCCACCGCGATTATCGAGCTGCACACCAGCGGGGTGCGGCGGCGGCGGCTCGGCCTGCTCCACCGGCTTTTAACGCAAAGACGCAAAGACGCAGCGGACGCCCCTTAGCACGCCCACAGGTCACTCTGTCGCCGTGGCCTCCAACAGGAACATCGGCAGCGGGGCGAGGGGCACCGTGCGCGTCAGTTGGAACCCTGTGGCCTCCAGCAGCGCGCCGTATTCCTGCGCGGTGCGCTCCCGCCCATTGTTCAGCACCAGCATGTTCAGGTCGAATTGAACGGCGACGGTCGGCCCGGTGACCCGCTCCGGCAAGAGCCGTTCGATGATCAACAGCTTCCCGCCCGCCGCGATCGCCCGGCGGCAGTTGCTCAGGATCTGGCGGCACTGGTCATCATCCCAATCGTGCAAAACCTGCGAGAGGATATAGAGGTCGCCCCCGGCAGGCACTTCCGCGAAAAAGTCGCCCGCCACGCTGCTGGTGCGCTCGCCCAGCCCCGCCGCATCGAAGAATAGTTCGGTTCCGGCCAGCACCGGCGCGGTGTCGAACAGGATGCCGCTCAGGTGCGGGTTGGCCTGAAGGATCGGGCCGAGCAGCGTGCCGAACGCCCCGCCGAGGTCCACCACCTGCTGCGTGGTGGAGAAATCATAAACCGGCAGCAACGCCCCGGCAATCTGCGTGGCCGTCTGGGTGATGAACTCGTTGAAGATCTCGTCAATGGCCGGGTGCGCTGTCAGGAAGGTAAAGAAGTCGGCCCCCATCGCCCGCGAGAAGGCGATTTCGCCGCTCTGGAGGCTGGGGAGCAGCGCGCCCCAGGCGGGGTAGAACACCTCCCCGTGGATGATCGCCAGCCCGCGCAGCGATCCGGCGGTGTGGCTCCCCAGGTATTCGCCGACCGGGGTGAGGGCAAAGCGGCCATCCTCCTCTTCGCTCAAGACCCCCGCATGGACCAGACCGCGCAAGACGCGGTGGAGGGTGGCGGGCGCGACCTGCAAGCGGTCGGCCAGATCGGCGCTGCTTTGCGGGCCAACGCTGAGGACGTCGGCCACGCCGAGCCGGGCGGCGGCATACACGGCCTGGCTCGACGCGTAGCCCTGGATCAACTGGTGCAGCCGGGTGCGGGCGGACAGCGGGGGCGGGGTGGGGGTATCGGTTGGGTCGGGCATCGTGGTGATCATCCTTTGCTAGGGTAGGGCACTATGCCCCCTTGCGGCCCGGCCTGTACAGGCGGGCGCGTCCTCGATTACGGCCTTATGCAGCACAGGTTGTGCCCTCGTCTCGTCTCGCTCACGAGCGGGCGGGGTTGTCGCCTACGCACGCGCTCCGCCTATTCACCGCGCTTCGTTGGCCTCACCTTTCTAACTTCTGCTTTCTGAATACCGCTTCTTCCGGGGCCTATGCATTCTCTGGGGAACGGAGGGTCTAGCGCCCTCGCCCGCAGGGCGAGGGCGCCAGATCTGTCCACTGGTAGGAGAATGCATAAGCCCTGCCGCTTCTTCCCGGGGCATTGACGCTACCGCTGATCTGTGCCATAATTGGGGCGACTATATTCTATGGGAAGCGTGTACACCGTGTGGGGCCAGATTCTCGGAAAGCGCCCCGTCGAAGCTGCGGTAGCGCTGGAGCACCTACGATGGAAACGCTCTCTGGAGCCTGGCTCTCCGATCTGATTCGCTCGAACCTGACCAGCCTGACTACGTATGCTGTGACCGTGGCCCGCGCCCAGGTGCCCTGGTATCGCACCGTGCCGCCTGAGCAGTTGGAGGTCATGTTCACCACATCCTACCGGGTGCTGGCGCAAACCCTCCTGACCGGCGACATTAGCCCCATGCGCGGGCATATGGAGCAAGCGATCACCGAGCGGCTGCGCCAGGGGGCCCCGGTCGAAGGCATTCTCCAGCTTTCCACCCTGCTGGAAGTGGGCGTGCGCGACATGATGGCACGGCAGGCGGGGGCCGACCCCGACCGGATCGCCGGGGCCGAGCGCCTGCTGGTGATGACCAGCAAAAACCTGCGCTTGATTATCAGCGGGATCAACCTCCGCTTGTTGAGCAAGCTGCCGTTGGTCCACCATTCCTGATCGGGCTTACTCCTGATAATCGGTCTGCACCAGGATCGCAATCGCCAGCAACCCGCCGATGACCAGCGCCAGGTCGCGCTTG
>JBBSAN010000397.1:0-6554 GCA_038252265.1 Chloroflexia bacterium | reverse complement strand
TTGCTACTACACCGCTGCCGTTCTGGCCGACACCCCGGATCAGCGGGCGACGAGCCGCCGCTATGCCCTGACCTCTGCGCTGCTCGATCCGTTTTACGAGAGCCGGCTCAAGGCAGCCTTGCTCTTTCGTACCCTGTTTGGCCGCGCGGCCTTTGACCACCTGCGCCGGATGGTGCGGAACAACGCCTGATCGGGGGAGGGGATGTACCGTTTAGAAGTCAGAAATTAGAAATCAGAAGTCAGCAGACTGGGGCGGCGGTGGCAGCAGGGGCACAAAACAGGCGGGCGGAGTCGTCAAAATTCGACTCCGTCCGCCTTCTTGTTGCGTCTGCCTGTGATTAGCGGCGGTTTTTGCGTAGTTCGCGCAGGTACAGGCTTTCCCACTTGCCGACCCAACTACGCATCCCATACTCCTGGATCGTCCATCGCTGCCCGGCGGCCCCCAGTTCGCGGGCATACGCCGGGTTGGTGACGCAGCGGAGGATGGCGGCGGCCAGGGCGGGAGGGTCGCCAGGCGGCACCAGCAGCCCGTTGACCTCGTTCTGGAGGACCTGCCCGACCCCGCCCACATCGGTGGAGATGGCGGTCGCCCCGGCGGCCATCGCTTCGAGCAGGGCCACCGGCATCCCTTCCCACAACGAGGAGAGGACGAACATCTCGCTGGAGGCGAGTGCGTCGGCCACGTCGGGGCGGAAGCCGGTAAAGATCACCCGGTTGCTCAGCCCCAGCGCTGCCGCTTGCGCCTCCAGTTCGGGGCGCAGGGGGCCGTCGCCCATCAGCACAAAGCGCACATCGGGGCAGGTGGCGAGGACGATCTGGGCCGCTTCGATCAGGTGGTGCTGGGCCTTCTGCGGCACCAGGCGGGCCACGTTGAGCACGATGGGGTAATCGCCGCCGACCAGCGAGCGCCGCACCGCCGCCCGGTCGAAGCTGGCGTCGCGGGCGAAGCGCTCGGTGTCCACCCCGTTGGCGATGGTGAGCACGCGGTCCGGAGCGAGGCCGAACCAGGCGGTGATCTCCTCGCGCAGCAGTTCCGAGACCACCACCAACCGGCGGGTCATCAGGCGGGCCGTCCAGCGTTCCATCCACTGGCGGCGGCGGGGTTCCTCGTCCAGGTCGGTGCGGTTGTTGTGGATGGTCGAGACCACTGGGCGTCCGGTCAGCCACCCGGCCATGCGGCCCATGATATCTGCCGCCAGCAGGTGAGTATGGATGATATCAATGCGGTGCTGGCGAATATAGCGCACGAGCGCGAACAGGGCGGGCAGATCATAGGCCGTATGCTGGTTTAGTTCAGTCACCGGCACATGCAGGGCGCGCAGTTCGTCCGTTAGCCGGGCACCGGGGGCGGGGCGTAACGCGAGCAGGTGCGGCTCAAAGCGGCGGCGATCCAGGCCAGAGGCGAAAGTGACCAGCAGCGCTTCGGCCCCGCCGTCGCCCATCCGATCGATAATTTGTAAGACGCGGACTTTTCTAGCGGGTTTGGTCATGGCGATGGGTGCGAGCGCGTGCTCGCGCAAGGACGCTTTCATACACATGCTCCACGCCGGTCACCATTCGACCGACGGTAAATTGATCAGCGACGGCGCGCCCGCCAACTACCAACCGCGCACGCAAGGCCGGATCGTCATGGATCCGTTGCGCAGCGGTTACGAGCGCGTCACGATCGCCGGGAGGAACCAGCAGACCCTGGTCCTCCGAAGTGATAAATTCCGGGATACCGCCCACCGCCGTGGCGATGATCGGGATGTCGCTGCCCATGGCTTCCAATAAGACGTGCGGTGTGCCCTCGGTGTCTGACGTAAGCATCACCAGATCGGTCGCTGCGTACACATCATCCATGTCGCGGGTCAGGCCGGTAAAGATTAAACGATCCCCCAGGTTCAGGCGTTCCGCCAGCTCTTTGAGCACCAGTTCTTGCTTGCCCCCCCCCACCAGCAAGAACATCGCGTCCGGCAGGAGCGGAGCCAGGGCCGCGCACGTTTCCAGGTACAGATCAAACCGCTTTTCGGTGGACAGGCGGCCCACCGCACTGATCACAAAGGCCTCGGCGGGAATACTCCAGCGAGCGCGCGCCGCCTGGCGTTCGGCTTCCGTCGCTTTGCCCCGGGCGGCGGCGGCCAGGTAAGGGATACCAGGGCGCACAACCGTCACCCGGTCGGGCGCGAATCCTTTACTTAATAACGTTTGACGTTGTTGTTCGGATACGGTGATCACATGATCACAATCGCGCAATGTGACGAATTCCAGTTGGGTGACGATCTTGCGCACCAGCTTGTCCTGTACCCAGCCGTGGACGGTGGCAACCAGCGGCACGCGGCCCCAGGTGCGCGGGAACAACCGCCGCATCAGCCAGACAAAGTAGTTAGCCCGCTGGCCGTGCATGTGGATCACCGACATCTTCCGCTGGCGGGGCAATTCGCGCAGCCAGCGGGCCTGCCAGTGGATGTCCTGGAGCGGCAACACGGCCACGCCGAGCGCCCTGGCGCGGGTGCCAAAGTCTTTGGCCGGATCGGCGGCGGGGTCGGGCTTGCGGAGCAGGAGGATGGTCGGGTCGAAATGCCCGGCGGTTTTGAGCGCGGGAGAGAGGAGCAGGAGTAACTCTTCGGCCCCGCCGGTCTGCCGCGCATCCACAGTGCGAATGGCTTGATAAACTTGTCGTGTCATGAGTGGTCCGGGAGGGGCACCGCGTGGGTGCTGTCTACATAAGCCGGGTTGGGGCGCGGCCAGGTTTTGCGTCCCAGGACCCCGCAGATGGCAAGGTTGATCAGCCGGTAGGTCGGCCCCACGGTCGGGGCGGTGAACGCTCGCAGCACTGCGGGCGTAGTGTTCGGCCCGACATGGAGCCGGGGCAAGCGCAACGGATCCGCCCCGCGCCCGGCGCGGCCCTGGTCCAGCGTCGTGGCCGTCGTGTACCCGGCGGCGCGGGTGGCGGCCACCACGGCGGCGTTGTAGTCGCCCTGCGGATAAGCGAAGGCCCGCACCGGTTGGCCCAGTTCGCGCTCCAGCATGGCGCGTGGTTCCTGCAACTCGCGCTGGAGGTCGGCAGGGCTATAGCGCGTCAGGAACCCGTGGGTAATCGTGTGTGCTCCGATTTCGATCCCCCCGGCCTGTAATGCCTTGAGCGCAGGCCAGTCCAGCAGCGGCAGGGCGGGCAAGGCGGCCCCGTAGGCGGTCCACTGGGTCCTTTGCCCGATCATGCCACTGATGGCGTACACCGTCGCTGTAAGGCCGTAGCGGGCCAGGATGGGCGCGGCAATCGTGCCGACACTGGCGAAGCCATCATCAAACGTGATCGCCATGGCGCGGGGCGGGAACGGGCGGCGTGTACGCAAGTGCTCGGCCACCTGCGCCATCGTCAGCGTCGGGCAGCCCTCGGCGGCGAGGGTCGCCATCTGCACTTCGAACAGGCGGGGGGGCACCGAGATGCCCGTGCCGTAGTCGTCCAGGGAATGGTAGCTGAGGATGGTGATCCCGCCGTCGCGCAACGGCTTCCCGGTTATATATACTGCGCGGAAGAGCAAACCCATCAATGCGCGTTTCATCGGCACCCCCGACTGGCGACCGGCTGGTGCTCTGTTCTGCTCGGCTGCTTGAGGGATGGGCGACTGATCCTCGCATTTTGCCGGTTTTCCGGTATAATGCTACTAATCTGATCAGTAGACAGGCGTAGGGTGTCGGGCGGGCGGGCCGGTTCCGACGCGGCTGGTCGATTGTTCATGCGAGCGCGGTAACTCCAGGCAACTAGATGTGACCTTTTCACGTACTACAAGGTGTCAGGGTCCGCTGATTATCGTCTATTCTACCATATCACAGTAGTTAGTACAATCGGGGGTTACAGCTAGATGTCCTACGAAATCTCAATAAATATGGTACTATGGATAAAGGATAAATAAAGATCAATAAAGGTAAAATAGAGGTAAATCATAACTAAGGATGTTACACTATGAGTTTAGGTAAGCAGGCGACAACCGGTGCGATCTGGAACTATGCCGCCTTTATCATCAGCAAGAGCTTTTTACTGGTCGCCACCCTGATCCTCGCCCGCCTGCTAAGCCAGGAAGAAATCGGGCTGATGAGCCTGGCGCTGCTCGTGATCCTGGTCTTCGACCTGATGCGCGATTTCGGCAGTGGCCCGGCGCTAATTTATCGCCAGCAGGATGGCAAGGCGGCGGCAGAGGTCGCGTTCCTGATCAGCGCCTCACTGGGAGTGATCCTGTGCCTGCTCAACTGGCTGCTCGCCCCGCTGGTGGTCGGCTTCTTCCCCAAGGCCAGTGATCCGGCGCTGCTGACCAGCATGTTGCAGGTGCTAGGCTTCAGCCTGCTCTTTACCGCGCTGGGCAGCACCCAGGATGCCCTGCTCCAGAAAGAGATCAACTACCGGCGGCGGATGATCCCCGAAGTGGGGCGCACGCTGGTCAAGGGCGGGCTACAAGTCGGGCTGGCGTTGACCGGCTTTGGCGTCTGGAGCCTGGTGATCGGGCAGGTGGCGGGCGAGGCGGCGGGCACGATCCTGCTCTGGGTCATGTCGCGCTGGCGGCCCACCTTCCGCATCGACTGGGCGCTATTCCGCCCGATGCTGCGCTATGGTCTCCAGATCATGATGGTGGACGCGCTGGGTACCGCCGTGGCGAACCTGGACTACATCATCATCGGTCGCCTGCTGGGGGACGCTCCGCTGGCGCTGTACAGCTACGCCTTCCGCATCCCCGAACTGTCGATCAAGAACCTGGCCCAGGCGGTATCGAATGCGGCCTTCCCGGTGGCGGCGCGTTTGCAGAACGACATGGAGGCGCTGCGGAATGCCTACCTGCGGATGCAGCACTATATGCTGGTCATCCTGGCCCCGCTCGGCCTGGGGCTGTTCGCGGTGACTCCGGGGCTGATCCATTTGCCGATGGCTCCGCAGTGGTGGCCGCTGATCCCCTCGATGATGCTGCTCTGTATCTACATGGTGCTGGGCGGGATCAATCACTGGCCGGGGGTGATCTACAAGGCGGTGGGGCGGCCCGACATCTTGAACGCGCTCAGTCTGTTCAAGCTGGTCATGCTCATCCCGGTGCTGTGGTGGGGCGCGGCCAACTATGGCATCGAGGGCGTGGCCTGGGGGCAGGTGATTGTACGCTCGGTCGGTATTCTGGTGGACATGTGGGTCGTCTCGCGCTTTGTCCATGTGCCGATGATCGACAACCTGCGGGTGATCTGGCCGCCGATGGCGGCGGCGGTAGTCATGGCGGCGGCGGTGCGCGGGGTGTTTTTGGTGCTGGACCCTGCCGAGATGAATGTGTTCATCCTCGGCCTGGGGGTCGTGGTGGGCGCGGTGGTCTATGCCGCCATCATCTGGCTGCTCGACCGGGTCACCGTCACCGCCCTGATCGATCTGGCCCGCAGCCTGCTCCGCCGCCCTCGCCCCGCCTCCGCCGAAGGGTGAGACGCGTGCTGTGTGCTGAACAACAGGTCGGGTATCCCCAATAGCGGGGACACCCGATCATCAATGGGCGGAGCCATATCCTACAATTTGTTGCTCATCGCTCATCGCTCATTACTCGCAACTCGCAACTCGCAACTCGCAACTCGCAACTCGCTGCTAATTCTTGTTGTTGGTCAGGACTTTGATCTGGTAGACCATCAGGGAAATCGCGTCGCGGCCCAGGTTATAGAGGCGGGGGCCAGGCTGTTGCCAGTTGGCGCTGTCGCGGGCGGGGGAGGGGAAGACGGGGATCCCGGCATCGCGGGCGATCAGGGCGGCGCGGTTCACATGGAACGGCTCGCTGACGAGGATCGCCGAATGCCAGCCATGCGTCTGCATGATCGCCTGGCTATAGAGGATGTTCTGGATCGTGTTATGTGCGCGCTCTTCGGGCACAATAGCGGCGGCGGGGACGCCATCCGCTTCGAGCACACGGGTGAGCACGGCGGCCTCGGTCGGCCCCTGGGCGGTTGGCCCGCCAGAGGGGATGATATGCGCCGAGAAGCCCTGCTTAAACAGTTCCGCCGCGTGGTCGGCGCGCGCGCGAATACAGGTGCTGGGGCCGCCTTCAGGCGCATAGACGTTACAGCCCAGCACCAGGATCACATCGGCGGGAGCGGCGTACTCGGTTTCCGCTCCGATGCTAACGTACATCAAATCGTTGCCCGCCCACAGGACGAGCAGCAAGAATCCCAGGCCCAGTAGCGGTCGCCAGCGGAGGGAGCGACGGGCCGTATGATCGGGGCTAGTACGCATAAGGGAGCCTTTGCTGTGATTTCAGATTCTACGTCTTTGACAGCCGGGGAGGCGGCAGGGCTGTCCTCCCCCTTACTTGTGGATCTGCCGCCGTGGGCGATGGCCCTCCCGCTCTGGGCGGGGGCGCGCTGGCTCTGGATTACTGTGGCCCTGGACGGGCTGTTGCGCTTTTGTTCTGGTGGCGAGGGGGCGGGTAGCGGCCAGGGGACCCTCCTCACCGACCTCTCGCTTGACCCGCCCTATCCGTTGATCGTGCTGGATTGCGGGGCGGCTGGCCTGCCTGCCGCCTGGTGGCCGCAGGTGGCCGCGCTGCTGGCTCAGGGGGGGG
>JBBSAN010000396.1:0-6579 GCA_038252265.1 Chloroflexia bacterium | reverse complement strand
GGCTTCCCCGACAAAGACGATGCCGATCACCGGTAAGAGCAGCCACTGCCCGGTCATAAACGCGCACACCGCCAGGAGCGCACCCAGCGCCAGCGATCCGGTGTCGCCCATAAAGACCAGCGCCGGGTGGGCGTTGTACCACAAGAAGGCCAGCAGCGCCCCCACCACGCAGAAACAGAGCGGCACCACCGGCTCTTGCCGCTGCAAATAAGCAATGATCCCGTAGGCGGCGAAGGCGACGGCCACCGTGCCCCCCGACAGCGTATCCAGCCCGTCGGTCAGGTTGACCGCGTTGGAGAAGCCGACGATCACCACCACCGCGACCGGGATGTACCAGTTGCCGATGTCCACCGTGATCCCGGTGAACGGGATGTAGATCCCGGTTTTCAGTTGCAAACCGAAGCGCAGGACCAGCGCGGCGACCAGGGCGATGGCGATCAGCCAGGTCATCTTGAAGCGGGCACGCAGCCCGCCGCGGCTACGCCCGGCCAGGCTCATCAGATCGTCTACCGCGCCGAGCAGGCCGCAGGTCAGGACCACGCCCAGCGGCAGAAGCAGCGAGGCGAACTGCTTGCCGGGGGCCGGGCCGCCCGGTGCGCCGCGGTAGAAGAGCAAGAACGCGATCATGACCGCACTGACCGTGACGATGATGATGATCCCGCCCATCGTCGGGGTACCCATCTTGACCTGATGTGTCTGTGGCCCTTCGATCCGAATTTGCTTGCCGATGCGCCGCGCTTTCAGTTGATTGATGATCGGGCGGCCCAGCAACAACCCGACCACAAAGGCCACCGCGCCAATTGCCAGGCTGCGGATCATCACTTCGGTTGGCAGTGGGGGCACCTGCACCACCAACGGATCATCCCAGATGTGGTGGGCGACCAGCGGCAGGAGCAGGAAGCCGAGCAGCGTAGTCATTTAGCCCTTAGCCCTTCGACCACGTCTTCCATATGGACTCCATGTGACCCTTTGATCAGGACGTAGCTGCCCGCTGTCAGCACCCGGCGCAGGTGGTCCACGGCCTGGGCATTGGTGGCGGCGAAAAAGACCCGGTCGGGACCCATCCCCGCCGCCAGCGCCTCTTCCCCGATAATGCGCCCCAGCGGCCCGACCACCACCAGCCGCTCGACCACTTCGACGGCGCGGAGGGCCACTTTTACGTGGCCCTCACGCTCGTACTCGCCCAACTCCAGCATGTCGCCCAGCACGGCCACATGCGTGCCCGGCATTTCATTCAACAGGTTCAGCGCCGCCAGTGACGAGGCCGGGTTGGCGTTGTAGCTGTCATCAATCAGCGTGCTCTGGTTGACCCCCGGCACCACCAGCAAGCGTAATTGCTGCTGGTCGAGCATCTGTAGTCCCCGGAGAATGTCGCCCCAGTTCATGCCCAGTGCCACCGCGACCGACGCCGCCCGCAGCGCCGTGTGGACGCTGTGCGCGCCCAGCAAGGGCAGGCGGATGCGCGAGTCTTCCGCTCCGGTGTGGAGGGTGAACTGCACGCCGTTCAAGCCCTGGCTCTCGATTTCGTCGGCCCACAGGTCGGCGCTGGGGTCGAGGCCATAGGTCAGCACCCGCCCCGGCGCGACGGCGCGCATGGCGATCACGTAGGGGTCGTCGGCGTTCAAGATCGCCGTGCTGGTCGGGGCCAGAGCGCGGATCAGTTCGGATTTGTGCTCGGCCAGCCGCTCCATCGTGCCCATGTTCGCCAGGTGCGAATGGCTGACGTTGGTGATGACGCCAATTTCGGGCTGAGCGATCTCGGTCAGGCGGGTGATCTCGCCCATCCACTCGCCCCCGCCCAACTCGAACACCGCCACCTGGGTTTCGGGCGCGAGCCGCAAGACCGACAGGGGCAGCCCCGTCTGGCTGTTCAGGTTGCCGGGGCTTTTCAGCACCTGGAAGCGCCGCGCCAGCACCGCCGCGGTGACCTCTTTGGTGCTCGTCTTGCCGATGCTGCCGGTGATGCCAACCACGCGCACCGGGAAGCGCCCCCGCCAGTAGCGCGCCCACGCCTGCAACGCCGCCAGTGTATCAGCCACGCGGATCACGGCCACGCCCGGCCCGGTCGGCAGGGGCGCTTGCCAGCTATCGCGCACCAACAGCCCCCGTGCCCCGTGCCCTAGCGCATCCATGACGAACTCGTGCCCATCCTGGGCCAGCCCCTGGAGCGCCACGAACAGGCTGCTCGGCGTGGCCTGCCGCGAGTCGATGGTCACGTCGGTGAAGATGGTATCGAGGGGCACCGCGCCTTCGGGGTCTAATGCCCCCCCGGTTCCGGTTAAAATGTCGGCGAGTGTGTACATACGGCGTAGTGGTCAGTGGTCAGTGGTCAGTGGTCGGTGGTTGGTGGTTAGTGGTCAGTGGTTGGTGGTTGGTGGTCGGTGGTCGGTGGTCGGTGGTCGATGGTCGGTGGTTGGTGGTTAGTAGTGATAGTCACTCGTCTAATTACTGACCACTGACCACTGACCACCGACCACTGACCACTCGTCACGGCGTAGCCGTCGGCGGGATCGGCTCCGTCGGCGGGATTTTGTAGTATTGCAAGAGTTGCGCGCCGAGGCGGGCCATCGAGGGCGCGGCGGTGGTGGCCCCCCACTGGCTCGACAGCGGGCGGTTGAGCAGGATATAAATGATGAACTTCGGGTCGTAGGCGGGCATGAAGGCCATCACCGAGGCGAGTGTGCCCGCCCCGTTGTAGCCGGCGGTGCCGGGCACCTGGGCCGTGCCGGTCTTGGCCGCCACCCGGTAGCCGGGGACCGATCCCAGCTTGCCGATACCCTCTTCCACCGCCGCTACCATCATATCGCGCACCTGGCCCGCCGTCTCCGGCTTGATCACCTGGCGCACCACCGTCGGGTCGTTCTGCTGGATCACCTTGCCGTTGCGAGTGATGCGCGAGACAACATAGGGCTTCATCAGCTTGCCGCCGTTGGCGATGGCCGACGCCGCCGTGATCATCTGGAGCGGGGTGACGGCCACGCCCTGCCCGAAGGCATTGGTATAGAGGTTGATCGGGCTGTAGTTCTCCGTGCCGGGCAGGTAGAGCGTGCCGGGCACCTCGCCCGCCAGGTCGATTCCGGTCGGCTGGCCGATGCCATAGGCCTGGATGTACTTATAGAACCCGGCCTCGCCCAGTTGGGTGGCGGCGAAGTCGGCAGCGATATTGCACGAGCGACTAAAGCCCTGGGTCATCGACTCGGTGCCGTGCGGGGTGTGATCGCTGTTCGAGATCGGCCAGCCGTAGACCATGATCGTCCCGGCGCAGTTGAATGTCGTGTCGGGGGTGACGGCGCCGGCATCGATTGACGCGGAATAGGTCAGGATCTTGAAGGTCGATCCCGGCTCCATCTGATTGCTGATCGCCGGGTTCTTGAACAGGCCCCAGTCGGTGACGTGGGTGAAGTCGTTCGGGTCGAACTTGGGCCAGGCCGCTTCGGCCAGCAGCCCGCCGGTGTGCGGGTCCATGACCAGGATCAGGCCATCGCTGGCCTGGTACTCGTGGATCGACCGGTCCAACTCTTGCTCGGCCATGTACTGCACGGCGTTGTCTATCGTCAGGGTCAGGTCGGAGCCATCAATGGCGGGCTTGGTGTGCGCATCACCTATCGGCAGCACATAGCCCGCCGAGTCGCGCTCCGCCGTCACCTCACCGGGGGTACCGGCCAACTGGTCGTTGTAGAATTCTTCGACCCCGTACTGGCCCTTGTTGTCGTAGTCGGCAAAGCCGAGCAGTTGGGCCGCCGCCGTCGTGTTCGGGTACTCGCGCCGCGCCCCCGGATCCAACCAGACGCTGCTGCGGATCAGCGACCGCTCGCGCAACTGGTTGACCCGGTTGGCCGCGTCGGGATCGAGACGGCGATGGAGCAAAATGGGCGAAATGCCGGTCACGGCCTGCACCCGGTCATATAGTTCATCGGGCGACTCTTCGATGATCGGGGCCAGCAGGTCGGTGATCGTGCGCAGGTCGGTGTCCGACTTGTGGTTCTTGTCCAGGTAAAGATCTTCGGCCACGGCGTTGCCCGCCAGCAAGTACCCCCCGGCGTCATAGATCAGGCCCCGGGTGGGCTGCACCTGCTCGGTGCTGGTGATGTTGGCCTCCACCTTCCCGGCCATCGCCTGGTTCTCCAGCACTTGCACCTTGAACAGATTCAGCGCAATGTAGCCGCTGAAGGCGACAAACAGCAGCAGAATGGTCCAAATGCGCCAGCCGCGAAGTAGTGTTTGTGCAGGCATAGGGACGAGTCCTTAGTGGTCAGTGGTCAGTGGTCAGTGGTCAGTGGTTAGTCGTTAGTTGCGCTTCCGCTTTTAGCCGCGTGCTAGAGATCTCATTACTGACCACTGACCACCGACTACTGACCACTCGTTTCTAGTTATGTCAACAAAAAGACCCGGATTCTAAGCCGAAACCTCAGCCCGGAGGCTGAGGTTGCGCCGGGGAGGCAGCACCGTTAGGGGGTGCCCCCACCCCCGTCGGGTTCCGTGCCCTGTCCCGGCGGGGCCGCACCGGTGGCCGGGGGGGCGGTAGTGGCGGCCCCGGCAGGCGGCACGCCGAGATAAACATATTGATCGCCCACCGGCACCATGTGCAGCTTGTTCACCGCTACGTCGCGGATATGGGCCAGCGACTGGGCGCGGGCGATCGCCAGTTGCAAGGTTTGATGGTCGCGCACCAGTTGGGTGTGCTCGATCTGGAGGTTCTGCACCTGATAGTTCAGCTCGGTCACATTACTGGTCTGCACCAGATAGAATAGGCTGATCGCCGCCACTAGGGCCAGGGCGATCACAAAGCGGATCGCCGGATCCAGGTGCAGATAGGTGGTCAGGGTGAGGCGGCGCGCCCGCACCCCTTCGACCGGCTTAACCTCTTCGTCCATCCCATCCATCGGGCGCGGCAAGGCGATACGCAAGGCCATGATCGCTCTCCCCTTGTTACAAGAAATGAGAAGTCAGAAGTCAGCGTTTGGCTTCTGATCCAGTGATGCTACTTGACAGTTTAGAACATGTGTGCTATAACAGATTATAGCACAGTGAGTCAATACACTATTGCTCTTTAACAAGACATAAGATGCGAGAAAACAGAAATAAGAAGTCAGAAATCAGCCATTTATTCTATAATCAAGGCTGCAACCAGCCTTTTCGTACTCTTCTGATTTCTAATTTCTGTTTTCTGACTTCTCGTTCAAATCCGTTCGGCAACCCGGAGGCGGGCACTGCGCGAGCGGGGGTTGGTCGCCTGTTCGGCTTCGCTGGCCTGGATCGCGCCCCGGCTGACGGCTCGCAGGCGCGGGGTCCGCCCGCACTGGCATACCGGCAGTTCGGGCGGGCAGATGCAGCCTTTGACCTCTTGCGCGATGAACTGCTTGACGATGCGGTCTTCCAGCGAGTGGAAGGCGATCACGGCCAGCCGCCCGCCGGGGCGCAATACGTCGAGCGCCCCTTCCAAGGCCTGCGGTAACACGTCCAACTCGTGATTTACCGCAATACGCAACGCCTGAAAGGTTTGGGTGGCCGGGTGGGTGCGCCCTTTCGGTCCCTGTGGTCGCCCGCCCAATGCAGACTGGACGACGGCGGCGAGCCGCCCGGTGGTGGTGATCGGCTCGCGGGCGCGCTCGGCCACGAGGCGGCGGGCGATCCGGCGCGATCCGCGTTCCTCACCGTACTGATAGATCAGGTCGGCCAGTTCGCCTTCGGGCAGCCGGTTGACGAGGTCGGCTGCCGTCGGGCGACCGGTATCGGTCGGGTCCATCCGCATATCGAGCGGGGCGTCGGCTCCAAACGAGAAGCCGCGTTCCGCTGTGTCCAGTTGCATGGATGAGACGCCCAGGTCGAGCAACACCCCATCCACCGGAAAGAATCCATGCGCGCGGGCGACGCTTGCCAGATCACCCGCGTTGGCGTGGACCAGCACGACTCGGCTGCCGAAAGGGGTCAACCGCGCCCCTGCCAGGGCGAGCGCGGAGGGATCAACATCCAAACCCAACAACCGGCCATCGGGCGCGGAGCGCTCCAGAATGGCCGCCGCGTGGCCTCCGGCGCCGAGCGTGCCGTCAATATACCGCCCCCCGGCCAGCACCGCCATGCCGTCGAGGGTCGCTTCTAAAAGTACCGAAATGTGCATCGCCCGGCCTGCGCTAGAACTGCCCGGCGAGGTGCGCGGCGAAGACATCGCCCTGCGCTTCCACTTCGCCTTCCAGGGTCTCCCAGGTTGAGAGATCCCAGAGTTCCAGGAAGGTGTTCATGCCGACGATGGCGACATTACCCGCCAGGCTGGCATAAGCGCGCAGCCGTTCGGGCAAGATGATGCGGCCCTGCTTGTCCAGTTCGGCAGGTTCCGCTGCGGCAAACGCGGCGCGGCGCAGATTGCGGGCGTTCGCGTCGCCTAACGGTAAGGCATCGAGCTTGGCCGCCAGGGCTTCAAACGTTGACAGGGGATACACGGTGAGGCAGCGGTCGGTACCGCGGGTGATGACCAGGCCCGCTCCAAGATCCGAACGAAAGCGGGCCGGGATCGCCAGCCGCCCTTTGTCGTCCAGTGTGTGGTTGAAGCGTCCGAGGAACATCCGTCCTTGCCCTCGCGTG
>JBBSAN010000395.1:0-6600 GCA_038252265.1 Chloroflexia bacterium | reverse complement strand
CCTGGAGCGGATGGGCTACCGGGCCGATGTGGCCGCCAACGGGCTGGAGGTGCTGACCGCGCTGGGGCGGCAGCCCTACGATGTGGTGCTGATGGACGTGCAGATGCCCGAACTGGACGGGCTGGCGGCCACCCGGCAGATCCGCTTGCAGTGGCCGGCCCACCAACAGCCGCGGATCATTGCCATGACGGCCAACGCGATGCAGGGCGACCGCGAGGCGTGCCTGGCCGCCGGGATGAACGATTATATCAGCAAACCGGTCCAGGTGAAGGAACTTCAGGAGGCGCTGGAGCGGACGGCGACTGCCCCGCCACCCGTGGACACGCGCGCGGCGTTGTCCCCGCCAGCGACGGTGCTGGATCGAAACGTGCTGGACGAGTTGCGCAAGCTGGAAGCGGACGGCGCGCCCGATCTACTGGCCGACCTGATCGGGCTGTTCCAGCAGGAAACCCCGCCGCTGATCGCCGCGCTCGGTGACGCGGTGGTGGTGGGCAACGCGGACAAGTTGCGGGCCACAGCCCACACGCTCAAGGGCAGCAGCAGCAGCCTGGGGGCGAAGGGGCTGGCCGCTCTGAGCGGCGATCTGGAGCGCCTGGGACGCAGCGGGTCGGTGGACGGGGCCACCTCCTTGCTGGCCCCATTGGCGGCAGAGTATGATCGGGTGTGCCAGGAGTTGGAGAGTCTTTTAACATCCGAGGTCAAAAGTTAGGGGTCCATCGTATCCTTGGGGGGGTACGAATTTGGGGCTATCTTTTACCGGGTACTATTTTATGATATAGGACGAGGGGACATGATGAGCATATTGATTGTGGATGATTCGGCCAGCCAGCGGTTGTTGCTTTCGTCGCTGCTGCGCTCGGGGGGATATACGGGTTTGATCCAGGCCGACTCGGCCCAGGCGGCATTTGACTGTTTGGGGTTGCGTGACGGTGCCACCAGCGCGACGGTGGATTTGATTTTGATGGATATCAGTATGCCGGAGATCGATGGCATCATGGCCTGCCAGCGGATCAAAGCGGCGGAGCACCTGGCCGACATTCCCATCCTGATGGTGACCGCTAGCACGGAAGCGGAAGATCTGGAACTGGCCTTCGCCGCCGGGGCGCTGGACTATATCACCAAACCGCTCAACAAAATCGAACTACTGGCGCGGGTCCGGTCGGCTCTGCGGCTGAAGCAGGAAATTGACCGGCGCAAAGCAGCGGAGCACGCCCTGGCGGAGCTGGCCCGCCGGTCTCCTGCCCCGGCGGGGTCCTGATCGTCGTCATCGCTTTCCACTCCGAGGAGGCCCTGCGTGCCCCCGCTTCTCCATACCCTCAGCAGCTATGTGCCGCGCATCCTGGCGAGTCGCCTGGTACAGGACCCCTCGCTGGGAACGGTGCCCACGGTGGACCACTTTCCGGCTGCCGTGTTCTTCGCCGACATTTCGGGCTTCACCACCCTGGCCGACCGGCTGGCCGAGCATGGTCCCGCCGGGGCGGAGGAGCTGACCGACCACCTCAACACCTATTTCGGGCAACTGGTGGACTTGATCGCAGCCCACGGCGGCGACGTGCTCAAGTTCGCGGGCGATGCCCTGCTGGCCCTGTGGCCCGCCAGCGCCGAGTCGCTGCAAGGGGCGGTGCAACGCGCCGCGCAGTGCGGGCTGGCCGCGCAGGCCACGCTCCACGCCTATGAGGTCGCCGCCGGGGTGCGCCTGTCGCTGCGGATCGGTATCGCGGCGGGCGACGTGCAGGTCTTGCTGGTCGGCGGGATGGGCGGGCACTGGGAAGTGCTGGTGGCGGGCGACGCGCTGACCGCCGTGGGCGAGGCCGAGCACGCCGCCCAACCGGGCGAAGTGGTGCTCACCCCCCCGGCCTGGGACGCCATCGCGCCGACCTGCGAGGGTCGCCCCCTGGCCGGCGGCTATGTGCAACTGGTCCAGGTGGGCGATCCGCTGGCGGCGCGGGCTGCGGCCCCCCTGGTGCTGCCGGAGGCGGTCCAGGCCGCGCTGCGGGCTTATATTCCCGACGTGGTCCTTTCCCGCCTGGACGCGGAGCAGACCGGCTGGCTGGCCGAACTGCGGCTGGCGACGGTGCTGTTCCTCAACCTGATCGGCCTGGACTTCGCCGCACCCGAAGCGCTGGCGCAGACCCAGGCGGCACTCCAGACTATCCAGGAGGCGCTCGTCTACTACGGCGGCACGATCCGCCAGTTTTTGGTAGACGACAAGGGCACGGTGCTGATCGCCGCCTTCGGCCTGCCCCCGCACACCCAGGAGGACGACGCCGCCCGCGCCGTGCAGGCGGCGCAACTGATGCAAGCCAACCTGCGCCAGCACGGGCTGCGCTGCGCCATCGGCATCACCAGCGGGCGGGTCTTCTGCGGGCCGATCGGCAACGCCTTGCGCCGCGAGTACACCCTGATCGGGGCGGTGGTCAATCTGTCTGCCCGGCTGATGCAGGCCGCCCCCGACACGATCCTCTGCGACACCGCCACCTACCAGGCCGCCCAGAACCGGGTGGAATTCGCCGCCCTGCCGCCGATCCGGGTGAAGGGGCGGGCCGAGCCGGTGCCGGTCTACCGCCCGCAAGGGCAGGCGCGGCTGGTGCTGCGGGGCCAGACGATGGTCGGGCGGCTGCGCGAGCGGGCGCGGCTAGGCACGCGGGTGCAGGCTCTGGCCGAAGGCGAGGGCGGGATGATCATCATCGAGGGTGAGGCGGGCATCGGCAAGTCGCGCCTGATCGATGAGATGCAAGGGCAGGCCGAGGATCTGGGGCTACCTGTCCTGCTCGGGGCAGGCAACGCGGTGGAACGGGCCGCCTCCTACCACGCCTGGCGCGCCGTGTTCAGCCAGCTCCTGTCGCTGGACGCGGTGACCGACCCGGCAGCCCGGCGCGCCCAGGTGCTGGCGGCGCTGGGTGGCGACCCCAGGCTGGCCGCGCTGGCTCCCCTGCTCAACGATGTGCTGCCCCTGGACTTGCCCGACAACGCCCAGACCACGCGGATGAGCGGCGAGGTGCGCGGCGGTAACATCCGCGACCTCTTGCTGCGCCTGGTGGAGCGTCAGGCGCAGCAGACCCCCCTGCTGCTGATCATCGAGGACGCGCAGTGGCTCGACTCGGCCTCGTGGGCGCTGGCCCAGGCGGTGAACGCGCGGCTCCTGGCCGATGGCTGGCCGGTGCTGCTGGTGCTCGCCACGCGCCCGCCGCCCGACCCCGCGCCCCCGGCCTATAGTGACCTCGTGCAGGCCCCCAATGTCGAACAACTGCGCCTGGATGGGCTGCCGCCGAGCGACACCCTGGCCCTGGCCTGCCAGCGGCTCGGCGTGGCGGCCTTGCCCCCCGAAGTGACGATGCTCATCCTGGACCGGGCCGAAGGCAACCCGTTTTTCAGCGAAGAACTGGCCTATGCCCTGCGCGACACCGGGGTGATCGAGATCGCGGACGGGGTTTGCCGCCTGGCTGCGGGGGTGGGCGACCTGGACGCCCAGGCGATCCCCGATACGATCCAGGGGGTGATCACCAGCCGCATTGACCGCCTGCCCGCCTCGCAGCAGTTGACGCTGAAGGTGGCGAGCGTGATCGGGCGGCTGTTCGCCTTTGATACCCTCCAGGCGATCTATCCGATCGAGGCAGCGCGCCCCCACCTCCCTGCCGACCTGACCACGCTGGAACGGCTCGATCTGACCCCGCTGAGCAGCCCCGAACCCGACCTGACCTATATCTTCAAGCATGTCATCACCCAGGAAGTGACCTACAACCTGATGCTCTTTGCCCAGCGGCGGGAATTGCACCGCGCTGTGGCCGAGTGGTACGAGCACGCCTATGCCGACGACATCGCCCCGTTCTACCCGCTGCTGGTGCATCACTGGAGCAAGGCCGAGGTGACGGCCAAGACCGTCCACTACCTGGAGCAGGCGGCGGAACAGGCCCTGCGGAGCTATGCCAACCAGGAGGCGCAGGACTTCCTGACCGAAGCGTTGCGGCTCGATCAGGCGGGCGAGGCCGGGCACGCCGACCGGCTGCGCCGGGCACGCTGGGAGCGCCGCCTGGGCGAGGCCTACTACTGCCTGGGGCGCACCACCACGGCCCGCACCCATTTTGAGCGGGCCTTGCGGCTGCTGGACTGGCCCGTGCCGTCGCGCCTGCACCCCGCCGCTGGCGAAGCCCCCCCGGCCAGCCTCCCCTCAGAAGAGCGACCCGGGCACAATCATGTGGACCACGCCGCGCCCGCCGCCCGCTCCGAAGCGGCTCGCGCCTATGAACGCCTGGCCCAGATCCACTACCTGGAACACGACTTGCGCCCCAGCCTCTATGCGGCGGCGCGCACCCGCAACCTGATCGCCGGGGAGGTCGCCTCGCCGGGGCTGGCGCGGGGGCTGGCTAACTGCGGCCTGGGCGAGGCGATCATCGGGCGGCACGACCAGGCCGAGACTTACAGCCGCGCCGCGCTGCTGATGGCCGAGGAGCAGGAGCAGCTTTCCAGCCTGGCCTATGTGAGCGAGGTCACCGGCATTGTGGCGGCGGGGGTGGGGCAGTGGACCGCCGCCCGCCAGCGGCTCCACCGCGCCGCCGAGATCGCGGACCAGTTGGGCGACCGGCGGCGCTGGGAGGAGAGTGTTACCCACCTGGCCCATGTAGACTACTTCCAGGGGCATTTCGGCCTGAGTGCCAAGTTGCGGGCCGATGTGCTGGCCTCGGCGGTGCGGCGCGGCGTGGTCGAGGGGCAGGTCTGGGGGCTGGTCGGGCGGCTGCCGATCGGGCTGATCCTGGACCAGTTGGACCGCAAGGCGCTGGCGCGGGTCGAGATCCTGCTGGCCGAGCCGCTGGGCCGGGCCGACCGCCTGGGGGCTTATGGCGCACTGGCGCGGGCACGGTTGCGGCAAGAGGCGTTCCCGGCGGCGCGACTGGCGGCGGACACCGCCCTCCACCTGCTCATCGAACGCCCGCCGTTGACCTATTATTCGCTCCAGGCGCTGGCCGGGGTGGCCGAGGTCTACCTGGCGCTGTGGGAGGGGGGGTACTACGGCGCGTCCACGGCGCAGGCGCAGATCCAGGCCAGCGCAGAGCAAGCCTGCGCGGCGCTGCACCACTTGGCCGGGGTGTTCCCCATCGCTGCGCCGCAGGCCTGGCTGTGGCAAGGGGTGTATGACTGGCTGGCCGCCCGGCCCGCCCGCGCCGAGGAGTCGTGGCAGCAGAGCCTGGCCGCCGCCGCCCGGCTGGGGATGCCCTACGAGCAGGGGCTGGCCCTCTATGAGATCGGGCGGCACCGCAGCGGCCTCGACCGCCTCCAGCAGCTCATGCAGGCTGCCGACCTGTTCACCCGCCTGGGCGCAGCCTATGATCTGGCCCGCACGCAGCTTGCGGTGGCGGTGTGAGGCGCGTCGTCAGGGGTCAGGGGTCAGGGGTCCGTGATTCAGGAGCAGCCTTACACAACGGGCGCACGCGGATCGGCGTGTTCATGTTCGCGCACTGTACGCCGTGAGCCTTTGCGGCTAACCCATCGGATCGGGAAACAGCCCTGGCGCATGCGCCGGGGCTGTTTCGTGTTTCTGGGGATGCTATAATAGCCGTCAGAAGGAGGAGATCGGATGGCTGCTGTCCAATCGTTTGACATAACCGTGCAGGGGCGACCCTGTCGCTACTGGGCGGGGGGACCGGCCCAGGCCCCGCCGCTGCTCCTGTTGCATGGGGGGCTGGGCGATGCCGCCCTCCACTGGCACCACAACTTTGCCGACCTGGGCCGCGATTTCCGCCTGCTGGCCCCCGACTTGCCCGCGTTCGGGCGCACCGCCGCGCTGCCCGCACCGAGCTATCCCGCGTACCGGGCCTGGGTCGGGGCGTTCTGCACGGCGGTCGGCGTGACCGGCGATTTGACCGTCGTGGGGAATTCGATGGGGGCCGCGCTGGCCCGGCTGTTCGCGGCGGCGGAGCCAGGGCGGGTGCGACGGCTGGTGCTGGTGGATGGGGGGATGCCTCTGACCGGGAACAGGGCGCTGCGGCTGATCGCCCAGGTTCCACCACTGCGGGCACTACTGGTGGGGGTACTCGGAGCGCTGGCGACGAGTGACCGGGCGATGGGGCGCTATGTGGCCGACCCGGCTCTGCTGACGCCGCAACTGAAGGCGAACATCCGGCGCGGCGTGCGGGCTTATCTCCGCGTACAAAGCCGGATGCTCGCCGCGCCGCCGGTCCCGCCCGCCGCGTTACAACCCACCTGCCCGGTGCTGGTGGTCTGGGGGGCGCAGGATGGGCTGGGGCCGCCGCGTCTGGGTAGCGCACTGGCCCAGGAAATCGGCGCACAGGCTGTATCGGTCATTGATGGGGCCGGGCATATGCCCATGTTCGAGCAGCCCGCCGCGTTTAGCCGGGTGCTGCGCCGCTTTACGGAGAAATCAGAAGTCAGAAATTAGAAGTCAGCCTTCTATCACATGAGCAGGCTGACTTCTAATTTCTGATTTCTGATTTCTAACATCTCACCCGTAGCCGGTGATGACGAAGCCCTGCCCGTGCCAGCGGCCCAGCGCGGTCACGAAGCGGGTGGTCAGTTCCTGCAACCCGGCAGGGTCCAGCCACTCGGCGGGATTCACCGGCGAGAGCACCAGTTCCAGCCGCCAGT
>JBBSAN010000394.1:0-6608 GCA_038252265.1 Chloroflexia bacterium | reverse complement strand
GGGGCTGGCCCGGGTCCTCGAGATGCTGACCACGGCGGCGCTGCTCGCCGAGTATCAGCAGACAGAAGGCGACCTGCCGCCACCGATCCAGGCCTTGTTACAGCGTCATGGCGGCTTACCAGAGTTATGAATGGATCTCAACCACTGCCGGTATCGCACCGCCCGCCTTTCGTATATAATAGGCAAATACCCAAACCTATCCCCACGGAGGCAAGCCAATGACGGACCCGACGCCGGTGGACTTGATGATTAGCGGCGGCATGATCGTGACGGTAGACCCCGACTGGACGGTGTATCCCACCGGGGCGGTGGCAATCAATGCGGGGCAGATCGTCGCGGTGGGCGAACAGGCCGCGATCACCGAGGCGTACCGGGCGGCGCAGACGATAGACGCACAGGGCAAGCTGATCGCCCCCGGCTTCGTCAACACCCACACCCATTCCCCGATGGTCCTCTTCCGGGGCATGGCCGACGACATGCCGCTGATGACCTGGCTTCAGGATCACATCTGGCCTGCCGAAGCACGCTACCTGTCGCCCGAAGCGGTGTCCGCCGGGGCCACCCTGGCCGTGGCCGAGATGATCGCGGGCGGCACCACCTGCTTTTGCGACATGTACTTCTTCCCCGACCAGGCCGTGGCGGCAGTCAAGCGCGCCGGGATGCGCGCCGTGATCGGGCGCACCCTGATCAACTTCCCCATCCCCGATGCCGCCAGCCCCGCCGAGGCGCTGGATGACTGCGAACGCTTCCTCGACGAGTGGCACGACGATCCGCTGATCACCCCCGCCCCCGCCCCGCACTCGATCTATGTCGTAGACGCGCAATGGCTGACCGCGCTGCATGATCTGGCCGTGCGCTACGACACCCCCTACCACATCCACGTCTCCGAGACGGCGGGCGAGGTGGACACTTGCCGTAGCATCCACGATGGCCTGACCCCCCCCGCCTACCTGGATCGCCTGGGGGTGCTAGACCGGCACATGATCGCCGCCCACTGCGTCCACGTCACGCCCGAAGATATCGCGCTGCTGGCCCGGCGCGGCGTGGGCGTGGGCCACTGCCCGGAGAGCAACATGAAGCTGGCCTCCGGCGTGGCTCCTATCCCCGACATGCTGGCGGCGGGCCTCCATGTGGGCATCGGCACCGACGGGGCGACCAGCAACAACGACCTGAGTATGCTCGGCGCGATGAACGTCACCGCCCTGCTGCACAAGGTGATCCGCAACGACCCCACCGTCGTCCCGGCGCGCACCCTGGTCTACATGGCGACGCAGGGCGGGGCACACGCGGCGGGCCTGGGCGACCGGATCGGCTCGCTGGAGCCGGGCAAGCGGGCCGACCTGGTGATCTTCAGCCTGGATGCCCCCCACACCGTCCCCATGTTCGACCCCTACTCGCACCTGGCCTACACCCTCCACGACTCGGATGTAGACACCGTAATCGTCGCGGGCCGGGTCGTCTACGAAGGCGGGCACTACGCCAACTGCGACGTGGCCGGGGCACGCACGGTCGTGCAGGAGATCGCCGGGCGCATCAAAACCGAGGGATATTAAGCAAAGCAGCATTAGATAGATCGGTGCTCCCTCCCCAAGCGTCAATACCGTCTGTAGGAAATGGCTCCGCCCATTGATGATCGGGATTCCTCGATACCTGGAGCGGCCCCACCATCAATGGGCGGCACCATTTCCTACATTGGCCGCTTGCCCGGAGCCTAATCCACCACTATAATCACATTATGAATTCCAAACGGATTCCTACTTTGTGCGAGCAACGTTGTATATACTCCAGCAGGAGGCCCCAATGAGCACCCCCTACCAGAACATCATCACCATCGAACCGGGTAAGCGGGGCGGGAAGCCTTGCATCCGGGGGATGCGGATCACCGTGTACGATGTGCTGTCCTACCTGGCGGCAGGCATGACCCATGAAGAGATCCTGGCCGACTTCCCCTATTTAACCAAGGAAGATATCCTGGCGTGCCTGAGCTACGCCGCCGACCGCGAGCGTCAGATGGTGATCGCGCAGGCATGAAGTTGCTCTTCGATCAAAATCTCTCACCGCAGTTGGCGGAGAGGCTGGCGGACATGAACCCTGCTTAACGTTCTTCCGAATCGGGATCTTGCGAACAGCTTATCACTGGGTTATACTAGAGTATGCGCTTTGAGTGGGACGAGCAGAAAAATCAGACCAACGTCAGCAAGCATGGTTTGGATTTTGCGGACGCTTGGGAGATCTTCACGGAGCCGATGCTCACAGCGCTGGATTCCCGCAAAGATTACGGAGAAGACCGCTGGATTAGTATCGGTGTCCTCCAATCGCGGGCGGTGGTGATTGTTTATACAGAACGCGGCGAAGATACCGTTCGTGTTATTTCGCTACGCAAGGCAGGCACTCATGAACGACTTCAATACGAACAAGCCCGCTCGGACCAACTGGGAACGGGTTGATGCACTAACCGATGAAATGATTGATACCAGTGACATCCCCCCTTTGACAGATGATTTTTTCGCGAGAGCGACATTACGCTTGCCCCAGCATTCGGTTCCGGTCACGATGAGCATTGATCCCGAAGTATTGGCCTGGTTCCGCGCACAGGGGGACGAGTGGGAGCAACGGGTCAATGCGGCGTTGCGCCTCTATGCGGAGGCGCACAAAGCGTACAGCAAGTAGCCGCGTGCCGCACACCAAAATCTTGCGCCCGCCCGCCCGACGTGGTATAATGCGGGGTACAGAACGCGCCTGTAGCTCAGTGGATAGAGCGTCGGCCTCCGAAGCCGAAAGCGGGGGTTCGAGTCCCTCCAGGCGTACCCAGCAACGGCCACTCCCAGCGAGTGGCCTTTTTGCTGCCCACATTCCCTCTTGCGGATCTTTTGATTTCTGACTTCTGATTTCTCGCCCGGTTGCCGAACCGCGCCACTTGTGATACCATGCAGGCGTGACCACCCAACCCCCCGACGCCACCTTCTGCTACCCGGCGGGCCTGCTCCACCTGGAGCGGACGTTCGCCAACGGGCAGTGCTTCCGCTGGCGACCCGACCCGGCGAAGAAGGGCAGCCCGCGCGGCGAAGAACACTGGCAGGGCATCGTCGCCGGGCGGGTGATCTGGCTGGGGCGCGTGCCCGCCGCCGAGGGCGAGACCGAGGACACGTTCACCTACCGCGTGACCCCATCGCTGGGAGGCGAGGAGGCCGACCAGGCGTTCCTCTGGGGCTACCTGCGGCTCGACCTCGACCTCACCCCGATCTACGCCGACTGGCAGGCCCGCGACCCCTACCTCGGCTCCCTGACCGACCGCTTCCGGGGGCTACGCATCCTGCGGCAAGACCCGGAGGAATGCCTGCTCAGCTTCGTCTGCTCCACCGCCAACGCCATCCCGCGCATCCAGCGGGCGATTGGCGAACTGGCGAAGGAGGTGGGCGACGTGGCCGCCACCGAGGGCCGCACCACCTACTACCGCTTCCCCGCCGCCCCGGCCATCGCCGCGCTAGAGCCGTTCGCCCTGGCCGCCAAGACCGGGCTGGAATGGCGGGCGGGCAACCTGGTCAAAGTGGCGGCGCAGGTGGCGGCGCACCCTCCCGGCTGGCTGCTGGAACTGCGCGAGGCCAACTATGCGACGGCGCACGGCGAACTGATCCGGCTGTCGGGGGTGGGGGCCAAGATCGCGGACTGTGTCTGCTGCTTCGCCCTGGACAAAGACGAGGCCGTGCCGGTGGATACCCACGTCTTCCAACTGACCCGCGACCGCTACATGGCCCAGATCAAGGGCAAGACGCTCACCCCCACGCTGTACGGCACCATCGTCCGCTGGTGGCGCGACAAATTCGGCCCCTACGCGGGCTGGGCGCAGCAATATCTCTTCTACGACCACCTGCTGGAAGCGCGCCGCACCGGGCGTTCTCCCGACGTGGACGGCTCACGGAGACCCACCGCATGACCACTCCCCCCAACTGGGACGCCGCCGCCCACGAAGCGACCACGATCCTCGCCCGCTACCTGCAATTCGACACGACCAACCCGCCCAGCCACACTGCCGCCGCCGCCCGCTTCCTGGCCGATATTCTGGAGCGCGAGGGCATCCCGGTCGAACTGGACGGGCCAACGCCGGAGAAGCCCAGCGTCATCGCCCGGCTGAAGGGGCGCGGCGAGGGGCCGCCGCTGATGCTCTACCACCATATCGACGTGGTGCCGGTGGCGGGCCAGCCGTGGAGCGTGGACCCGTTCGGCGGGGTGATCAAGGATGGGGCGATTTGGGGCCGGGGCGCGCTGGACATCAAGGGGCTGGGCATCATCCAGCTCATGACCGTACTGGCGCTGAAGCGGCAGGGAGTGGACCTCAAGCGGGACGTGGTGCTGATCGCCGCTCCCGACGAAGAATCGTTCGGCAACGACGGTCTGGCCTGGCTGCTGGAACACCGCCCCGACGCGGTGGACGCGCCCGAAGTGCTGGACGAGGGCGGGGTGGCCGTCACCCTGGCCGGGCACGAATTCTGCCTCTACACCGCCGCCGACAAAGGCTCCTACGACATCACCCTGACCGCCCAGGGCACGGCGGGGCACTCCTCGCGCCCGCACAACGACAACGCCCTGGCCCATCTCGCCCGCGCCATCACCCGCGTCGACGGCTACCGCAGCCCCGTCCTCATCATCCCCCCGGTGGCGGCGTTCTTTGAGCAGTTGAGTGCGATTGTAGGGCCGGTCGGCGCACGGCTGATCGACCGGATCGATTCGCCGCTGGGGCCATTGGCCTTGCGCCTCCTGGGCCAGCCGACCTTCGCGCACCTGGTCCGCAGCACCGCCGTAGCGACCCTCGTCCAGGCGGGCAGTGCGGCCAACGTCATCCCGGCCCGCGCCGAAGCCACGGTGAACGCCCGGCTCCTCCCCGGCACCGATGCCCGTCGGTTCGTGGGCGTGCTCCGCCGCCGCGTCCATGATCGCCGGGTGCGGGTGGCGATTGCACGGGGGATGCCGGGCACCGTCTCGCCCCTGGACACTCCTCTGGCACAGGCCATCGAGGCCGGAGTGCGCGCGGCGCGGCCCGCGATGATCCCCAGCCCGTTCGCCCTACCCGGCGCGACCGATGGCGGGCGGCTCTTGCGGCGGCGGGGCCGGGTGGTCTACGGCTTCGCCCCCTACCTCCTCACCGAAGAACTGATCGACTCCATCCACTCCCACGACGAACGCCTGCCCCTCGCCAGCCTGCGCACCGCGCTCGAAGTCTACTGGTCGGTCCTCCTCCACGCGGCGGCGTGATGCGTGATGCGTGATGCGTGATGCGTGATGCGTATTGCGTATTGCGTATTGCGTATTGCGTATTGCGTATTTCTGATCCCTGATCCCTGATCCCTGATCTCTCATTCCTCATTCCTCACACCTCACACCTCACTCCGCATTGCTCGTTCCTCACTCCTCATCGCTCATTGCTCATTGCTCATTGCTCATTGCTCATTGCTCATTGCTCATCGCGCATCGCGCATCGCGCATCGCGCGTCCCCCTTCCCCACAAGTCCCAAGATCGGCACGCGCTGGGATCCAGGTGGACCCTCGGGTTGGGGACCCGTTACCGTAGTGGGCAGCCTGGCTGCGGCGCTATACTAGAGCCAGGAGATAGATTGGGACAGAGGTTTGTGGACCTCCTGTACATCGTACCTACCTCCTACCTTCGCAATCCTCGATGAGCATGGATATTCACCTGCTCCACTGTTAAAGGAGTTACAATACGACGTTTTATGTTCTGGGCGGTCCTGAGTGTGACCGGGCTATTGATGATGGTGTTGTTGTTGAATGGGCCAAGCGCGCAGGCGAAGCCCTCGGCGGGGGCAAACTGCCGCCCCTGCTCGCCACCGCCACGCACACCGGGCTGGTATCCCCGACCCCCACCCTGCCCCACCCGGTGGCGACCATGGCGGTGCCCACGCCGTGCCCGATTGAGTTTCAGGATGTGCCCGCCGACAGCACGTTCTATAGCTATGTACGCTGTCTGGCCTGCCAGGGCATCCTGGGCGGCTATCCTTGCGGCGGCGAGAACGAACCGTGCGTCGGGCCGGACAACCTGTCCTACTTCCGCCCCGGCAACCGGATAACCCGCGGCCAGATCGCCAAAATTGTGTCGATCGCCGCCCACTACACCGACGTTCCGACCGCCCAGACGTTCCAGGACGTGCCCCTGACCAATACCTTCTATCTGGGGATCGAGCGCCTGGCGAGCCGCGGCTTTATCGGCGGCTATTCCTGCGGCGGGCCGTTCGAGCCATGTGTGGCTCCAGAGAATCGGCCCTACTTCCGCCCGAATAATTCCTCGACCCGCGGCCAGATCGCCAAGATCGCCGGCAAAGCGTTCTTCCCGAATTGCAATCCCCCGGCACGCTGATGACGGGTCAGCCCGGCGAATAGAGAGAGGGCAGGCGCTCACGCGCCTGCCCTCTCCTTTTAGCTATTGCACCACCAGTGGATGCCACAGTATAATAGACATGTAACTACTCAGCCACTATATGGCGGATCATGATGTAAACCAACCACAACATGTTGTGGTTCCATGCCGGGAAACGACGGTCCAAAACGGCATTTTGGATGCTTTTTCTCGGCAACGATCCTACATGTTGTGGTGCATC
>JBBSAN010000393.1:0-6609 GCA_038252265.1 Chloroflexia bacterium | reverse complement strand
TATGAGGTGCGTAGTTGGGGCGGCTGGCACCACCACATCACGATGTCCATGCTCGCTTCCGCCTTCTTGCTGATGTTGCAGCAGGACTGGGGAAAAAAAGATGCCGCAGATCACGCGGCCCCAAGTGAGTCGGGTGGTGCGGGAGTTGCTGCCGCAGCGGGAATGGTCGAAGGACGAGTTAATCGGCTGGCTACAGGAGATGCAGGCGCGCAACGAGCGCGTCAAACGGTCGCATACCAAGCGCCGGGCGATGAAGCAGGTCAAGCCGGATACCTCCTAAACCGTCGTTGTAATACTAGCCCCCGGAATGAAATGGTCTCCTACAACAACGCTGCTCTTTTGGCAAGCAGGCCTTTTTCAACAGGCTGCCTTTAATTATGTGATCCATAGCGATGATCGACCCAACCCAGGCAAGCGCGTGTCTCCCCGCGCCGGGGTTGGGTCGGCGTAGCGGCGTTCCCCTCTAATCGCCCAGATGGGGCCGGATGCTCAGCCCCACGCAGGTAACGATCCAACAGGCGGACGGTGCGCGTAGCGCACCGTCCGCTGGCAGTTCAGGCGAGCCGTGGCTTTACTTATGGAAGTAGTAGTCGTTGGTGCCGCTGGCCGAGCCGACATCGTGGACCTTCAGCTGCGTGAGGTTCTTGTTGTCGAAGGTGATGGTGAACTGATGGGTCGGGTAGCCGGGAGTGCTGACGTCGATCCCGAACGGCTCGCCGTTGTACGCCGCGCTGTGGGAGCCGTTGTCACAGGGGGTCGGCGTGCAGGCACCGTACCAGTGGACGTTCAGGGTCTCCGCGTTGCTCGTGATCACCAGCTTCAGGACACCACTGGTGTTCGGGTCGTTGTTTACCCAGGTGCCCCCATAGTCGGCGGCATGCAGGCGATGGAAAGTGTAGGTGTTCGTGCCACCCGCCGAGCTGACATCCACGGCTTTGAGCTGCGTGCCCGCGTCGTTGTTCAGGGTGATGGTGAATTCGTTGGTCGGGTAACCCGGTGGGTTGAACAGGATGGTAAACGGCTCACCATTGTAGGCCTGGTTCTTGGCTCCGTTATCGCACAGGCCGCCGCCGCAGGCCCCGAACCAGTGGATCGTGAGCGTCTGCCCGCTATTGGTGATCCAGAACTTGGCGACGCCACCGGTGTTCGCGTCGTCGTTCACCCAGGTGCCGGCGTACTGGCTGGCACTGGTCTTGAAACTGAAGGTGCCCCAGGCGCTCTTCGGCCCCTCCACCCCGTTCGTGCCCGTGGCCCACACCCGCCAGCGGGCCGGGTTGTCGCCCACGAGCGGCGGCATGGCGTAACTGGTGCCGGTGATCCCGGTCTGGTTCTTGAAGGACGTCCAGGCGCCGTTGTTGTATTCGATTTCAATGCCATAGGTTACGCCGCCGGGATAGCTGATCGGGTTCCAGGTCAGGGTCGCCGTGCGCGGATAGTTGCGAAATACCTTGTCGTTGGGTGGGGAGACCAGGGCCGGCGCGGCGGGGGCCGTGCTAGGCCCAGGGGTGACGGTCGGTGCGGCCCCGCCGTGCTTATCCTTCCAGTGATAGGTGCCCAGTTGGGCCAGGAGCACTTCATAGGGCGTGCCCGCGTTCTCCGGGTGCAACTCGAAGACGGCGCGCTCGAAGTATTGGACCTTGTAACTCTTGCCGGGATCGAGGTCGCTCAGCTCGGTAAACTCATCGCTCAGCGGATAGCCCTGCTGGGCCAATCCGCCGTGGCTCTGCCAGTAGGTCCAGAACTTGCCGCCCACCCAGTGGTTGGTCTCAGTAAAGAGGTGCGAGTTGCCTGGTGCCTGATTGGGCACCAGGCCAGGGGCGCCCGCGCTGCCGTAGCGGGCCTGGTAGCGATAGGTGCCGAGTTGGGTCAAGAGCACTTCATAGGGCGTGCCCGCATTCTCGGGGTGCCGCTCGAAGACGGCGCGCTCGAAGTACTGCACTTCGTAGCTCTTGCCGGGATCCAGATCGCTAGGCTCGACAAAGGGATCGCTGATGGGGTAGCCCTGCTGGGCCAGGCCGCCGTGGCTCTCCCAGTAGGTCAGAAACAGGCCCGACACCGTGTGGCCGGTTTCCGGGAAGTAGTGCGAGGGTTCATCGGCGCGGGTGGCTCCGGGGCTAACCAGGGCCACGCCGAGGGTCAGGATGACCAGGAGCAAGGCTCCCCGCCGATACAACAACGGACGATGCGACATTTTAGCCTCCTTTTGACTGTGTAGAGCAGAAAACGGATCTAAGATCCGTCTGAGCTTTTGTGCCCCCAACTCAGGTGTTGGGGGCCTTTGTCTGAAGCGCAACGTAACAGAAGTGGTCCTGGTAAGCCGGGACGGGCGGTCGTTTCCCCGCTTGCCCTTGCAGTCGCTCCTGGCTGCGCGGACCCCAAACAGCATCGGATCGAGACTCGCCTAATTCTAGCCTAGCACAGCAGCGTCAATAATCCGATCGATGCGAGTTAACGTTTAGTCACAGCCGTCCGCCGGTCTCTCGTCTATGCCGAAGTATGTACACCGCTACCTGGGCAGCGGCACCGCCCGCGCTAACAGTGCCAGAGGTCTGGCGGCTGCGTTGGCAGCGGGTCTGGAGCAAACCGCGGAGAGCGCGGTGTGGCGCTATTTCCGTTTCACGCTCAGCTACTGCGGTGTTGCAGACCTCCGTGCCGCATGTAGGATCGTCATCAGCTACGAAACTATTCGCCAGTGGTGCCGCAAATTTGGGCAGCTCTACGCCAACCAAGTGCAGTGCAGGCGGCCACAGTATAATGATCCCAATGGATCATACAGCGAAACGGCTTGATTTAATGGAGGAGTATCCGAGGGCGGTAGCACCGCAGCTAACCGTGATAGCGGGGTGGACCGTTGAAAAATGCAGGTCCTTGTGGCATTCTCTGGGGCATGATTACCACATCCGCTCCGGAGGATCTGCCCCGTGGACCCGCAAATCCCCTTCTGCCATAACCCGACCTGCTCCGCAAGGGGCCTGATTGGGCAAGGCACCATTCGTATTCACAGCTACAAGGAACACCGCTATCGCTGCCGCCGCTGTGGGCAGACCTTTGCGGCGACCAAAGATACACCGACCTATCGGCTGCATACCCCGGTGGCCCTGGTGGCGATCGTGCTGACCTTGCTGACTCACGGCTGCCCGCTGCCCGCCATCGTCGCCGCGTATGGGTTGGATGAACGGACCATCGCCGCCTGGCTGGCTCGCGCCGGGCACCATGCCCAAGGGGTGCATGAGCACCTGGTCCAGCAGCAGCACCTGGATTTGGGTCATGTCCAAGCCGATGAACTCTGGGTCAAGTGTATCGGACAAAAAGTGTGGATGGCCCTGGCCCTGGCCGTGCCCACCCGGCTGTGGTTGGGCGGCGAGGTCAGCGCTCGCCGCGAGCGGGTCTTGATTACGCGGCTGATCGCCCGCGTGCGGGCCAGTGCGGGCGTGACCGCCCTGTTGATCGGCGTGGATGGGCTGGCCAGGTATGTGACGGCAGTGCGCCAGGTCTTTCGTCGCCCGGTCCATACGGGGCGGCGGGGGCGACCCCGCCTGATGGCCGAGGCGGGGGTCTTGCTGGGTCAACTGATCAAGCACCGAGTCCAGCGGTGCTTGGTGGCGGTGGAACGCCGCATCGGGCCAGGAACGCCGGCGGCGATCACGCGGGTGCTGGCGGAGACGGGCACGGGCAGCGGGATCAATACCGCTTACATCGAACGCCTGAACGCCACGTTCCGTGGGGCACTGGCCCCGCTGGCGCGGCGCCGTCGACGCCTGCTGGCCCGTTCCGAGCAACTGACGGCGGCGATGTGGTTGGTGGGGAGCCTGTATAATTGGTGGGGGGAGCATCGCGCCCTCCAGCAGGTGCAGATCGTCCGCAGTCAGGTGCGGGTGGTCGGCCAAACCCCGGCGATGGCGGCGGGGCTAACCGATCATCGGTGGAGCGTCAGTGAGTTCTTGGGTTATGCGGTGCCGCTGCCCGCGTGGGAAACGCCCAAACGGCGAGGCCGCCCAGCAAAACAGCGAACGGGGGCGACCGCCGCGTGATCACGGTTAGCTGTGGTATTACCCCGAGGGCTACCACCCGCTGTTTTTGTCAAGCGAAAAGGGGTTCACCCTCCCTTTCCGTGAAATGAGCCCGGCTGTCTGTTAAGAGGGCTTATTTTCAGGCGTGGCTTCCAGCGGTCCTGTGAGATGGCCTAAACCTTTCACAAAAAGGGAGGGTGAACCATTATCACTCCGGCATTGACACTCAGCCATGGCCCTGCGCCCGCTGTCGCGATCCGACGACCGCCCCGGCCCGGCGTGTCGCCTCGTTTTGCCCCCAAGACTGGGCATTGTCACCCCTATCTACCTGCTATACACCGGAGAATTCACCGCGGCGTGCTAGAATCTTGAGTAGAGGGGGTGCGACCTGATCGGCGGGTTTCGCGATCCTGGCGAGGTGACTAGCGATGAATACACGGTTGAGTTTCTGCGACTCATGTGGCGCGGCGCTGGCCCCCGAGGTGCCGTTTTGCCCGCAGTGTGGCCAGTCTGTCAGCGCTATGGCGGCGCGGCCTGCGCTCGCGCCACCGGGCACGGAGCGGACGTCCGCCCCGCCCCCCCTGCCCCTGGTGCGGCCTGACGCCGACACGCAGGTGCTCGCCGCGCCGGGCTCGCCGCCCGCGCGGACCACCGGCTCCCTGACCTGGGAATCCGATATTCCCTTGCTCACCAACCGGTTCCTGCTCCTCGACTTCGCGCTGGTCCTCGGGTTGGCAGTCCTGATCATCGAAGGGCTGGTCTGGGCGCTCAGTTTCTTCTTCACCGACGAGCCGGTCTTGCTGCCGCTCGAACTCTGGGCCATTCCGTTGGCCGTGATCGTCGCGCTGTTTGGGCTGGTGGCGGTGCTGGTGTACGGGAACCGCTTCCATGGCCGCTTTACCCTCGACGACCGGGCGGTCGTCTACGCTGTAGGGGCCCAGGAGCGAAAAATCAACCGGATCGTGATGGCGCTCGCATTGCTGTTTGGCGTGTGGCGCGCCCTCGGCCCCGCGCTGTTGGCTCAGGCACGGGAGGTATCGCGCGTCGAGTGGAAGGCCGTGTACCGGTTCCGCGTGGCCCCGGCGCGCCAGGTCATCACCTTGTATGACTCGTGGCATGCGGTCTTGCGCCTCTATTGCCCCCCGGAGCGGTTCGCGGAGATCCTCGCGTTGGTGCAAGCCTATAGTGCCGCCGGGGCGGCCTGGCGGGCCCGCCAGCCCGCGCCCCCGCGCCCCGTCAGTTTCTACCTGGCCTGGGCTGGCTTGACGGGGCTGGCGACGCTGGCGACGCTGGCCTGGCCCTGGACGACCTATGAGGGGGTCGACCGTCTCGGCCTGCTGGCGGGGATCCTCGTCTTGGGCACGGGCGTGACCAGCGCGGCGTGGTGGAGCAAGCTGCTCGCGCTGCCCGCGGCGACCATGAGCCTGCTCTTCCTCGTCCGGTTGGGGCTGGTGGCCCTGCAGCCGATCACGGGGCCGAGCGGGGCCGTCTGGGACTACACCTACACACTGGACACCCCCCAACTGCTGTTGGCGGTGGTGGGCGGCCTGGGGTTGCTGGCGCTGAGTGGCGCGGGCTGGGTGCAGGGCGGCAGCGTCGCCAGGAGCGCCCACCACTCCGCGCCCAGGCGGGCGAAACCTGGGCATCCGCGCTGACCGGTACGGGTCAGCTTGCCAGCGCTAATCCCGGATCGGGCAGGCCCGGTTCGTCTGCGCCGCCGCGGAAAGGAGCTTCCGGTGATAAGCAGCCGCAAATATCCCTGGATCGTTTTCCTCCTGATCGTCGTGCTGGTGGGGTGTGACTTGCCAGGCGCGGCTCCGCCGTCACCTCCACCTACCACCGCCCCGCCAACCGCGACCGCGACCGCGAATACGTTGCTGCCGGTGGACGCCGTTATGCTCACCGGCCAGGTGGTCCTGCCACCCGACAGCGGGCTAAACCTAGCGGATCTGCGCCTGGTTACCAACGCCGGGGTCGTACCTATTGACGCGCAGGGCGACTTCCTGGCACTGGCCATGCGCGGTGCGGAGAACGCGACCCTGGTCCTGGCGACGAACGCCCAGGGTAACCCCGTGCTGCTGCGCGCCACGCGCGGGGCCGCGACCCTGGCCGCGGGTGCCGTCTCGGTGGCCTCGACGGCGCGCGCCCTGGTCCTGTTCGACCCGGCGATCCTGGCTCTGCCGCCGACCATGCAAGATCGGGCCGCCGAGCTATGTGAGCAGAATGCGGACTTGTCTGCCCTGGAAGCGGCAATGAGCACGGCGCTGGGCAGCGATCCTGCCGATCCGCTGAATGCGGGCACGCACCCCGATCCCTATCGGCTCTCCGGGCGGATCGTGGTCAGCATCCTTCAGCAACTGGACGCCGAGGGTCGTGGTCCGCCAGCGGGGGGCCGGGCGCTGGCGGCGGCGAACCGCCCGCCGCTGGCAGCCCCTAGGGCGCAAGACTCGACCTATGTCTATGCAACCGACGATCCCGAGCACCGCACCCCCGAAGTGCTGCTCAACAACGGCACCTTCTCTTATTACAAGGTCAAAGTCTCGCGGGACGGCAAGGAGTGGCAGAACTTCGTCCTGAACCGCAACAAGCCGTATTCTGC
>JBBSAN010000392.1:0-6621 GCA_038252265.1 Chloroflexia bacterium | reverse complement strand
GGCTGGTGCTGAAGCCCACCCCCGGCAGCCCAACAAGGACAAAGAGGGCGATCACCAGCGGCAGCGAGGGGAACAGCACCGGGACATTGAAGATCAGCAGATCGATCCCGCCGAAGAGCAACCCGCACATGCCCATCAGCGGAATCGGCGGCACCCGCCGCCCCACCCAGCCGATAACCAATCCCCCGAACAACCCGCCCACTGCCTGGGCCGACATCAACCAGCCGATCTCCAGCGCGCCGCCGTGCAGCACGCGGTTGACAAAGACGATGAACAGCACGCCCATGATCCCCTCGCCAACGGCGGTGATCGCCGTGATGCCCATGAGCGTGGCGACCAACCGTTCGCGCCAGATCAGGCGCAACCCGTCCACCCACTCGCGCCAGACCCCCAGCCACAGACCGGTCGGGACTTCGGTAGCCGGGGCGTCTTTGGCCGGTTGCGAGGTGACAGTGATCAGGGCAATAAGCGTGCCCGCGAGAACAAAGGAGGCGGTGTCGAGCAGGATGACGCCGGTTAGCCCCAGCAGCCCGGCGACCACACCCCCCAGAGCCGGGCCGACCAGCCGGGCCAGGTTGTTGTTCAGCGCATTGAGCGCATTAGCCGAGACGAGTTGATCTTCGGGAACCAGATTGGGGAGCATGGCATTTTTGGCCGGGCCGAAGAATTGCTCGATGGTGGCCTGGACAAAGCCGACCAGGTAGACGATCCAGACCCAGTCGCGGGACTGGACCAGCAGCAGGGGCAAGAGGCCGAGCGCCATCAGCCCGTTGGTGATGACCATCGTACGCTTGCGCTCCCAGCGATCCACAAAGACGCCTGCTACCGAACCAAGCACGATGCGGGGCAGGGTTTCCGCGATGAACATCAGGCTGGTCGCCAGGGTCGAGCCGGTCAACTGGTAGACATAGATCGGCAGCGCAATGTAGAGCATCCAGTCACCGGCCATTGAGACCAGACCGCCCATCCAGAGTAAGGCAAAGTTGCGATGGCGCAGGGTAGCGATCATTCACGTGCTCCTGATCTGTTATGTGCTATTGTTGGATTTATATCAATAATTTCAATTTCTATATTGATTATTTTAATCTCATAGTTGATCATAGTCAATAGGCTGGAGATCAGCCTTTAGACCGATCTTCCGGGGTAGACGCAGAAACGGCCCGCCGGAGCGGGCCGTTCGCTAGTCGAGTGGCAGATCAGCAGGGGGGGCAGGTAGGTATTCAGGCGCGCGGGGGGCCACGGCGAATCCGTTCGCGCTGCTCGGCGAGGGTCCAGCCCACGCCATCTTCCACCCACCAGGTGGCCCCGGCCTCGGCAAACGCCTGCACCTGGGCGATGGCTGCCGGGCGGTCCTCGGCGCTCTCGCCGCTCATGACTACCTCAAAAGGCGCATCGGTGGTACGCTGCGACCGGACGTAGGCCAGGCACTCGCGGAAATCGTCCACGGTGAGCCATTGTTTAGTATCCATGCGGGTGGGCATGAGACAGACGCCATCCCAGCGGGCGGCGCGGCGGAACGGGGGCTTGCGCGGCCAGCCGCCCACGACCCAGATCGGGATGCGCGGCGACTGAACCGGGCGGGGCAGCAACGACACGTCCTGGAGGGTGTATTGCTCTCCGGCGAACGAGAAGGGCGCGGCGCCCCACAACCCATCCAGGATCGCCAGCCCCTCGTCCAGCTTGTGCGCCCGCACCAGCGGGGCCGGGTCTTCGCCAAAGGCAGCAAAATCGGCGTCCTGGTGGCCCAGGCCAAAGGTGCAAACCATCCGGCCCCCGCTGAGGTGGTCGAGGTTGGCGAGCGCCCGCGCCACCAGCCAGGGGCGATGCCGGGCCAGCGGCGACACCAGCAGGCCAAGCGTGATCCGCGTGGTCTGGAGGGCCAGCGCGGTCAGGGCGATCCAGGGATCGATCACCGGATTTTTCTCCCGCAGCACATCCCAGATAAAAAAGCCATCCCATCCTGCGGCCTCCGCCTCCTGGCCCAACTGGCCCAGGAGGCGGGGGTCGGCAAATTCGCCGGTGGTGGACACATCAAGACCGAATTTCATGGCGATGGTGATCCTTCCCATTGGGGACGGTTCGTGCCCCGCGCTGCCGGGCCGGTTAGCTGTTCGGCGGGGCATCGCCGGGCGGGCCAGCCGCGGGCCGATTGAAGCAATAGGCGGAGAGATAGTGCCCATCGGGATCTTTTGCCATGCAATAGCGCCCGAAGGACAGATCCACCGGTTCGGCCACCAGTTCCACCCCCTGCTCCTGCCAGCGCTGCCAGGTGCCGTCCACGTCGTCCACTTCGAAGCTCAGTTCGACACCGCCGGGCTGGGTTTCCTGCCCCGGTGGGAAGAGCGAGGCGGTCTTATCCTGCAAGGCGATCAGGGACCCGCCCGCCGGACGGAGCGTCACAAAGGTCGGACTGGAGACCGCCTCCACGATGGTCAGCCCCAGGACGTCGATGTAGAAGGCCCGCGCCTTCGCCATATCCTGCACGTACACCACCACAAAACCTAGATTCATGTTCGGCGCTCCTTCTCGCTACCGTGGCGATTTCCTCTTCCGTTTTATTATAGGAGAGCCGAGTGACACCCTTATGTCAGTAGCGTTTTGCACCGGGCAGACTTCGGGGCACGCCCGTATGCGGGACGCCCAAACGCTCGATAGCAGCGGTTAGAGGAAAGAGGCGCAGGGGTCAGAGGCCGGTTGCCGCCCCGGCCTGCAACGCGACCGCGATTTCGGCAGCAACCTGAGCGTTTTGCACCAGGAGCGCCTTGTTCGCTTCGAGGCCCCGGCCATAGGTCGCCTCGGCCACGGCGGTGAGCAGGAACGGGGTGAGGGCCTTGCCGGTGACGCCGAGGTCCGAGGCACGGCGCAGGGCATCGTGCAGGGCGGCTTCGACTTCGCGGGGCGGCAGGGCAAATTCGGGGGGGACCGGGACGCAGATCAGCGTGCAGCCGGGCAGGCCCAGGTCGCGGCGGGTGCGGATGATGTCGGCAGCCTCCGCCGCCGTTTCGACGCGCACATCCACCGGCAGGCCGCTTTCACGACTGTAGAAGGCGGGGAACTCGTCGGTCTGCCAGCCGACGACGGTGATGCCCGCCGTCTCCAGCCATTCGCGGGTGGCGGGCAGGTCGAGGATCGATTTGGCCCCGGCGCAGACGACCGCCACCCCGGTCTGGGCCAGCACGGTCAGGTCGGCGGAAATATCGAAGGTGTGCTGCCAGCCGCGATGGACGCCGCCGATGCCCCCGGTGGCGAAGATCTCGATGTCGGCGTCCATGCTGGCGATGGAGGCGAGATAGACGCTGGTCGCCACGGTGGTCGCGCCGTGCCCGCGCCGGGCCAGCACCACCGGCAAGTCGCGGATGCTCAGCTTCTGGATATCTTCGGCCCCGGCCAGGCGCGCCAGATCTGCCCCGGTGCAGCCGATATGAACCCGCCCGTTAAAGACGGCCAGCGTGGCGGGCACGGCGCGCGCCCGGCGCACCGCGGCTTCACACGCCTGCGCCGTCTCCAGGTTATCGGGGCGAGGCAGCCCATGAGCGATCACGGTGGATTCCAGCGCCACCAGGGGCTGCCCATTGAGGATGGCCCCGATGACTTCCTGGCTCAGTACAAACGTCGATTCGTCCATGCCCGCAGTATACCCCAAGCGCCGGGGCTGTGCAACTGGGGGTTGGGGGTTGGAGGTTGGGGGTGGGGGAGGCATTACACCCGCTTGCCCGGTGGCATGATCAATGCAGCACGGCACCGGTAGCGAGTAGAACTTTCTCCGACGCCTGGATGATGCTGTTATTGACGCTGGTATATTCCTTTGCTATAATACGGGCAGCATCACTCCCACCACCAGCACCATAATCTCCTGCTGTTTAGCGCTTTTGGCAGCCCAAGTTAGTACCCGGAACAATCACCACCACGTCGATTGAAGGGGAAGACATGCCCAATGGCCTCCCTGCCAGGGTTCCCGGCGCAAGCGCGCATCCTCGAAAAACCACGCCTCTTTTTGCTGGGACCCCACCGGCCCGCACCGCCTTGCCGCGCAGGGCGCTGGGGCATGGGCGCAGCATGTCCAACGCCGCGGTCTAGCCAGAATGTAAAATGTAACGAAAGGGGGTGACGCCCTGCGCTAATGCACAGCCTACGCTGGAGATTCTGGATCAGCCCACGGAACCTGACGGTGCCGCTCACCGCTCCCATGTGCGCGGCGTAACGCACATCACAAGGGGATCGGTCCCCAGAGGACCGGGATCTAGCTGAGTGGGGGCGTTCAGGAACTAGCTGGTGCGGTATTCATCGCCGTCTCCAGATTGTAGATCGATGGCCCCGCCTACACCTGTTCAAGGAAAGGAGCGACAAGTGATGAATCGCAAAGCTATGTGGGGGATAGTCACCATAGCCATAATGGGCGTGTTGCTCAGTGTCTGGGGCGCGACGGTGTTCGCCGCCCGCCCCAACAGTGAAGCACTCCAGCAGCCCGCATTCCAGGTGCGCACCCCCGAGGTGGTGCGTGCCGCCCGCAAGAGCGACGTATCCGCCCCGCTGAATACATTGAAGCCGGTCCCGCCGCTGATCCTGCCGCAGAATGTGCGGGAGCACGAGAGTGGTGGCCCCGAAAACCCGCGCCTGGCCCGCAGCAACGCCGCCGGGCGCGTGGTCGATCCCGTGCTCCAGAGCGTGCTTGGCCCGCTGGTCATGCCCACGCCTATCGCCAACTTCGAGGGCATGTTCAATGAATATGGGCCGATCCCGCCCGACACGAACGGCGATATTGGGCGCAATGAGTATATCCAGATCGTCAACTCTGGGTTCGCGATCTACAACAAGACCGGGACGCTGCTCTATGGCCCGGCCAACAACAACACCCTGTTCCTCGGCTTCGGCGGCATCTGCGAGTCGACCAACTCGGGCGACCCCGTGGCGCTGTACGACCCGATGGCCGACCGCTGGGTGCTGAACTGGTTCACCGGGCAAAGCAACCCGACGCACCAGTGCTTTGCCGTGTCCACCAGTGGCAACCCGCTGGGTAGCTGGTATCGCTATGACTTCGTGACCAGCCCGACCCAGACCGCGTTCGAAGACTACCCGCACCTGGGCGTCTGGCCGGATGCGTATTACATGACCACCAACGAGTTCGGCGGGCCGAACGGCGGCGGCAACTATGCCTTTGACCGGGTGAAGATGCTGCGCGGCGACGCCTCGGCGCTGATGATCTACATCGGCTCCGGCGACAGCGGCCTGCTGCCCAGCGACTTTGACGGCAGCATCCTGCCGCCCGCCGGTAGCCCGAACTTCTTCTTCGAGTGGTTCGACACGACCCACCTGAACGAGTACAAATTCCACGCCGACTTCGTCACCCCCGGCAACTCGACGTTCACCGGCCCCTTCGCGATCACCGTCCCCGCCTTCAACTATCCAACGTGCGGGAGTAGCCGCGAACAATGCGTGCCGCAACCGGGCACCACGGCCCAGTTGGAAGTCATCGGCGACCGCCTGATGTACCGGGTGGCCTACCGCAACTTCGGCGGCTACGAGTCGATTGTGCTCAACCACACCGTGAACGCGACCGGCGGCAGCCCCGGCGTCGCCGCGCCGCGCTGGTACGAGCTACGCGCCCCCAACGGGGCCAGCGGGGCCACGCTCCAGCAGTCGGGCACCTTCTATCCGGCAGACGGCGTGTACCGCTGGATGGGCAGTATTGCCCAGGACAGCAACGGCGATATCGCCATGGGCTACAGCGCATCGAGCAGCACGCTCTTCCCCTCGATCCGCTATGCCGGGCGCATCCCGGCTGACCCACCGGGCACGTTCGGGCAAGGCGAGGCAACGCTCTTCGCCGGAACCGGCTCGGAAGACTTCCCCGCCGCCCCGCGCTGGGGCGACTATAGCAACCTGACCGTGGACCCGGTGGACGACTGCACCTTCTGGTACACGCAGGAGTACTTCGCCCAGACCGGGTTGCGGGACTGGCGATCGCGCATCGGCTCGTTCAAGTTCCCGCAATGCACCGCCCAGGGGTCGCCCACCCCGGTCGCCTCGGCCACGGTGATCGCCACCCCGACGAACACGCCCGCCGCCACGGCGACGCTGTGCGCGGGCAGCATCAGCGCGACCGGCTCGATCACCAACACTGACGGGACACAAACAGGTCGCCTGGGCCTGGGCGACCCGAAGAGCAGTTGCGCGGTGCCGAAGGCGGTGTCTGCCCTGAGCGACAGCCTGACCCGGCACTACGATGTCTATAATTACACCAACTCGACCGGCGCATCCCAATGCGTGACGGTAAGCATCCTCCAGAACTGCGGCAACAACGCGGTCCAAAGCGCCGCCTACCTGGGCACCTTCAACCCGGCCAGCCCGCAGACCAACTACCTGGCCGACGGCGGGGCGAGCGGGCACAGCTTCAGCTACTCGTTCAGCCTCCCGGCAGGACAGACGGTGGCGGTCGTGGTCGTGGAGGTCAGCCCGAACCTGGGCTGTTCCACCTATAACATCACCATCAACCCCTGCGGCGCAGGGACGGCCACGCCGACCAGCCCGCCGACGACCCCGACGGTGACCCGCACCCCGGCACCGGTCACGCCGTCGGCAACGCCCACCGTGGTCTGCGTCGGCACGACCTACCAGACGTTC
>JBBSAN010000391.1:0-6626 GCA_038252265.1 Chloroflexia bacterium | reverse complement strand
AGCGAGGCTGACTTCGATGGCTGTGAAATTTGGCGTGCTCGTGCCCCAGGGCTGGCACCTCGATCTGGTGGATATCCCGGACCCCGTCGCCAAGTATGAGCATATGACGCAGTTCGGCCAGGAGGCGGAACGGTTGGGGTTCGACTCGATCTGGATCTATGATCATGTGCATACCGTCCCCACTCCAGAGCTAGAAACGACCTTCGAGTGCTGGACGAGCACCGCCGCGCTGGCCCGCGACACCACGACGATCCGCATCGGCCAGATGGTCACCTGTAATAGTTACCGGAACCCGGCGCTGCTGGCGAAAATGGCGTCTACGGTGGATGTGATGAGCCACGGGCGGCTGGATTTCGGCCTGGGCGCGGGGTGGTATGAGCACGAATACCGCGCCTATGGCTACCCCTTCCCCGACGGGCCGGAGCGGCTACGGATGCTGGGCGAAGCGCTGCAAATCATCCGGGCGATGTGGACCGAGGACTACGCCACCTTCGAGGGCCAGCGTTATCAGGTGCGCGGGGCGATCAACGAGCCGAAAGGGGTGCAGCCGCCGCACATCCCGATCTGGGTCGGCGGCGCGGGGGAGCGGGTGACGCTCAAGCTGGTGGCCCGCTATGCCGATGCCTGCAACATCGGCGGCCCCGACCCGGCGGTGTACCGCCACAAGTTCGACGTGCTGCGGCAGCACTGCCAGGATCTGGGCCGCGACTACAACACGATCATCAAGTCGGCGGAGGTGTTCACGACGCTGCTGCTGCCCGGCCAGGACCCCGAAGCGGCCACGGCCAAGGCGCGGCACGATGTGTCCCGGCAGGTCGGCCACACGGTGGGCCTGGAAGAGTTCCGCCGGGGCGGCTTTGTCGGCTACCCGCCGAATTTCGTCGGCACGCCGCAAGAGGCCATCGCGCTCTACAACCGCCTGATCGAGGCCGGGGTGGACTACTTTATCATCTACCTGAACGACCTCAGCCACCTGGACACCCTGCGCCTGTTCGGGGCGGAAGTGCTCCCGGCGTTTCGCGCCTGACGGCAGGCTGGCCCGATCGGGCCTACACACCTCGGTTAGCCGGGGTGCTACCAAATGCTGCGGAGACGGGGCGGCGGCAATGGGCGGGTACGCTCAGCCGGCGGACTGCGCCCGCTTGCGTTTGCCCGCAGCGAGGCGCTTGGCGGCCCACTCGTGGTACCCCCCGCCCAGTTCGGGCACGCCCAGCAACCGTTCGACCTGGTCGCGATCGTGATGATAGATGCGGGCGACGTCGCCCACGGTGATGCCATGCGCCGGGCGAGAGATCACCCGCACCTCGTCACCCGCGCCGATGTCGCCTTCCCGAATGATGCGCAGGTACGCGCCAGGCCGCCCGGCGGTGGCGAAGACGGGCGGGAAGTCGGGGTCATTCATCCGCAAGCCCAGCTTCCAGCAGGGGATACGCGGCTGGGACACTTCGAGCAGCGTGCTGCCTACCTCCCAGCGCTCACCGACCATCGCGTTGGTGACATCCACCCCCGCAAGCGTGAGATTCTCGCCAAAGTTCCCCCGGTCGATCGGGCGGCCCAACTGCTGCGCCCACCACGCTTCGTCCTCCTGGGCGTAGGTGTAGATCGCTTTGTCCAGGCCGCCGTGTACCGTGCGATCGGCCTGATCATCGCCGCTGAGGTTCACGCCGCGCACGGCGACCCGGCCCTCGACCGGCGACTTCCAGATCGACGTTCGCGCGATTTCGCCCAGCCATTCGAATTCCTGCGGCTGGCCGACATTGACCGATACCACCTTACCGGAATAGATGCTCATGACGGCTCCTTCGTTGTCTGATAGCCTGCGCCTGGGTCGTGCTCCCCGTGCAGCGCCTGTGCGTGGTGATAGAGGTCCACGTAGTGGTGGGCCGATTGCGTCCAGCTCCAGTCGAGGGTGAGATCGTGGCGCTGGAGGCGCGCCCAGGCGGGCGGATCGGCGAAGAGGGCGAGCGCGCGCCGGGTGGCGGCCAGGAACGCCTCGGCGGTGTACTCGGTGAAGACAAAACCATTGCCCGCGCCGGTGGCGGGATCGTAGTCCTGCACGGTGTCGATCAGCCCGCCGACCCCGTGGACCACGGGCACGCTGCCATAGCGCATGGCGAACATCTGGCCGAGGCCGCACGGCTCAAAGCGCGAGGGCATCAGGTAGATGTCGCTGCCCGCATAGAGCCGCTCGATCAGGCCCGGATCGGGATCGGGGACGTAGGCCAGGCGGTCGGGGAAGCGCGCCTGCAACCCCTGGAACATCTCGACATAAACGGCCTTACCGCTGCCCGCCAGCACAAACTGCACGTCCTGCGCGGCCAGCAGGCGTTCGAGCATCGGGGCCATGATGTCGAAGCCCTTTTGCGGCATCAGCCGCGAACTGGCGGCGAGGAGCGGGATCGCAGGCCGGACGGGCAGCCCGGTCTCACGCTGGAAGGCCGCTTTGTTGGCGCGGCGGGGGGCCGGGTCCTGCGCGTCGAAGTGGGCGGGCAGGTGGGGGCTGGTCGCCGGGTCGCGCTCGGTGGTGTCGATGCCGTTGAGGATGCCGAAGAGGCGGTCCTGGCGGGCGCGCAACAGGGGGTCCAAGTGCTCGCCGTACGGTGGGGTCAGGATCTCGCGGGCGTACTGGGGGCTGACCGTGCTGATCGCGTCGGCGTATTGCAGTCCACGGGCCATGAAGTTCATCTCGCCGGGAAAGGCCGCCGTCTCCAGCGCGGTCGGCCCGGCAGCGGCCAACCCGGCGAGGGCCAGGAGGGCGCGGGGCGCGGTGCCCTGGTGGAACAGGTTGTGGATGGTGAACACCGTGCTCAGGCGGGCGTAGGCAGGCCGATCGGCATAGAGGGTGCGGAGCCAGTTGGGGATCAGGCCGCTGTGCCAGTCGTTGCAGTGGACGATATCGGGCCACCAATCCAGCGCGGGCAGCATTTCGAGGGCCGCGCGGGAGAAGAGCAGGAAGCGTTGGGGGTCGTCGGGATGTTCGTAGACCTCGGCCCGGTCGAACGAGGGCGGGTGGTCGATCAGGGTGACGGGCAGGGGGGTGTCGGGAGCCAGGGGCGTTTCATAGACATCCACGCGGCGCACGGCGCGCCCGTAGGGCACACGAAGGCCGCGCACGCGGGGCGTCCGCGGGTGGTGGCGTATGGGAGTGCGGGGATAGTGGGGCATGACCACGCGCACATCGTGCCCCAGTCTATAGAGCGCGCGGGGCAGGGCGTTGGCGACAAAGGCCAGCCCGCCGATAATGGTGAACGGGGCCACCTCGGCGGCGACCATTAGGATCTTCAACGGCTTGTTTGGGCCGGGTGTTTCCACACGGGTCATGCTCCTTCCGGCGGATGATTATCCACGCTAGCGCGCACTCAGCAGGGGTTGTGCCTCGGATTACCGTCAAACTGCGGCTGCGGTCGCCTGCGCTGTCAGCCGGTGGGCACGGCGCTTGCTGGCCCGCTGCTTGCTGGTGACTACACTGTGCTGCACCCGCAGAGCGCCGCAGAGGGCCTGCTCTTCTCCAGCCAGGCGCGGGGCGGCCAGCACCTTGTAGTGTGCGAAATCGCGTACGAGCACGAATACGGCTCTTAAGCCGGTGGCGTTCTTGTTCGGGATAGCCACAGGGCATGACTCGTGCAGGTCTGTGGACCATGCTATTTCATCTAATCGCTCAACTTCTCTCCTTGCTGTTCGACCTGCTTTCAACCAGGTGCCGCAGCGATCAGCAGAAGGATCTCGAAATCCTGCTCTTGCGCCAGCAATTGCGCATTCTGCAACGCCATCATCTGACCACCCCACAACTCTCGCGCTGGGAGAAACTTGGGCTAGCCCTTCTTGCTGCTAGATTTGCTGGCCTCGGTCGTGGGGCCAGGAGTAAATTGAACCAGGTGCTGCTGCTGTTCAAGCCTGATACGGTACTCAAATGGCACAGAGATTGGGTTCGTCGCAAATGGAGCTTTGACCACCGACCCAAACGCGGTAGATCAACTACTGATCCCGACCTACAAGCGCTGCTATTACGCCTGGCCCAGGAGAACCCGAGTTGGGGCTACAGCAAATTACATGGGGAGCTGCTCAAGCTGAGCTACCCCATCGGCCGCTCGACCGTTAGAGACATCCTCAAACGTCAGCACATAAAACCAGCACCCGCGCGGGCCAAGAACGCGGGCCATTGGAGTACCTTGCTGAGCCACTATGGTCAGCAAATTCGCGCTTGCGATTTCTTTACGGTGGAAACGGCGTGGCGCAAAACCCTGCACGCCTTGTTCTTCATTGAACAAGGCAGTAGGCGCGTGCATTTCGCGGGCTGCACTGCGCATCCGACGGCAGAATGGGTCGCCCAGCAAGCGCGGCAACTGACGTGGATGCTACAAGATGAGCACAAGAGCATGCGCTTCCTGATTCATGATCGGGACGCGAAGTTCCCACTGAGCTCGACTGCTCTCAAATACCAGTGTGTAGGCCCGGCCACAACACCAACGGCGGGTATTTGATCGCAGGTGGTGACCCCGCAGGGTCATGACGGGCTTTGTACAATGCCTGCCGCTGCAGCGAGCGGTGAACGGGCCGATGGCGATAGATCATACGAGGGAGGAAGCAGGGCTTCTGCGGCCGTGAGCGCAGACTCGCGCAAAACGTACGGTGCCTGGGCAAGCAGCACGGGGCCGTTTGCAGCCCTGATCAACTCACCCCTGGTCGACCCAGTCAGGGCGCCCATGATCCGGTTGCGCAATTCCGTGCCGGGGAATTATTTGATAGGCGGATTTCGGTGCCTATCGAATAATTCCCCGGCGTACCGACGAGGGGTACGCCGCCCCTCGTGGATAGCCCGCTGGGGACGGCCGCGTTCCCGTTGCGATTGTACAAAGCCCGTCATGACCCTGCGGGGTCACCACCAGCGATCAAATACCCACCGACGGTGCTGCGGTCTGGCCTCCATGTTGGTATTTGAGAGCAGTCGAGCTGAGCTTCGACAACGTGTTCGCCGCTGAAGGCATTGAGATATTGCGCACGCCTTACAGGACACCCATCGCGAATGCCTTTGCGGAACGTTGGGTAAGATCGGTGCGCGAAGAGTGCTTGGACAAGCTATTAATCGTGAATCAAGCTCATTTGCGTCGCGTGCTGATCGAATACGTCGACTACTTCAACCGGTCCCGCCCGCACCAAGGCATCGAGCAGTGCTGTCCCATACCGATCGAGCGCGGTCGCAGAACTGGTGCCGTGAAGCGCCGGAATGTGCTGGGCGGGATCATCCATGACTATGATCGCGCCGCTGCGTAATTGCTTTTGGTCGCGCGGATGCTTTTCCGCACACTACACGGTCGCCCAGCGAGGGGGCCGCCTGGAGTTGGGCGTTATCGGCCGTCATCGCCAACCCTTCAGCGGCGGTGGCGTCCATCCCGCGCTGCCCGGTGCTCAAGAGCGCGATCTCCGTGCGCGTCCGGTCCGACATCGCCGGGACCCCCGACTGGCTCGCCCCAAGGAGGCGGACGAGACCCAATCCACGCAGCACCCCCTCAAGGCTCAGCTGGCCCCCGCTCGCGTTGTGGGCGCCCTGGGCATTGGCCGGCGGGGCGGGGAGGGGTGCGTCTACATACTCACTCCGCGCATCGACCAACACCATCCCGGCCACCTCGTTGGGGTACCGCAGCGCAAACATGCGCACGTTCTTGCCGCCCACGGAGTGCCCCACCAGCACGTAGGGACCCGGGATCCCCGCGTTGGTGAGCAGCGTGTGCAGCTCGCGGGCGAGCTGGCCGGGAGTGCGCGGCTGTGGGCCGCTCTCGCTCCAGCCCATGCCGGCGCGGTCGTACGCACAGACCTGGGTCGTGCGGCCCATTTCCTTCTGGACCAGGTCCCAGGCGAGCGACATGGCGCCCAGCCCGGCCTCCAGCACCACGGCCGGGCTCCCCGTGCCGACACACAGGATGTGCAGACGGTAACCACCCACGTCAACCAGCCTACCGGGAGGGGGATACGCCTGGGCATCCCCGCCTGCGGCAATGGCTTCGTAGCTGGCCCCCGCGGCAGCCAGGCCCCCGATCAGGGCGAGGGTCACCGCGATCCCACGGGCGAAGCCGCGTAGCACCCGCCTACCGTGGTGACTATTTTGCGCCTGGGTGGGCATTGTCTCAGTTGTATTCGTTCGGTGAGTCATAACGGCCATTGTGAGTTCCTCCTATGTATTCGCGTTCCGTAAGTCAACGTTGATAATGGACCAGCCGCCGCCTTATTTGGAGACTTCTGGGGAGCCTGCCGGTGCGTAGGGTGCGACGCTGATCAGGGTCAGTCCCAGGTCGCGTATCTTCGCGATGAGGCCGTAGAGGGCGGTCTGGTCGCGGATCGATCCCGCTAGTATCGTGGTTCCATTCGCGGCATGGGTGATCGCCAGGTGGTCAAACCAGTCTGACCAGTTTTCTTCGAGATGTTCGTTTACCGTGATCCGGTAGTGGTGGGTCATCGTCCGCTCCGCTCTGTCCTGTATCAGCAACAGGCTTAGCTCGACTGCTCTGAAATACTAACCCCCAGCGGCCGCCGCAGCGGGGGTCACCGTCACGGTGAAGCCGAGTTGCTCCATCTGGTGGATGAGGCGCCGGGCTTTCATCTCCGTGTTCCCGTGGCGGTCGAGATAATCT
>JBBSAN010000390.1:0-6638 GCA_038252265.1 Chloroflexia bacterium | reverse complement strand
GTGAAGTACCACTGGGGCCGAGGCCCCGTGGCTTGTACGCTCCCCGCCGAGGCGGGTGACGTGGGGCGCTTCCCGCCCCGTGCTTGCTTGCGTCCGCTCCTGGTGCGTGTGACCGCGACTCAGCCGCATTGGACAGCCCCGTTGCCAAACGGTCGTGCTTTTACCCAGGGGACCTTACCCTGGAACCGCCAAACACGATTGGATTGTTAAGGGGCCTACCCTATCTATACCCGAACGCTGCCCCAAAGCGGAAGGGCCCAGCAACTCACTTTCACGACCTTGTGGCGTTTCATCCACGGCCCCTAAAGAGGCGTGGCTTTCACGCTCACAAAAAACTGTAAATCGTCTGGCTGGTCGTCCATACCTGCTCGAAGCCCTCCGCCCCCAGCCGCAGGCGCAGGCTGCTCAGATAGATCGCAGGCAGGTTGTGATCTTGGATCGGTTGTGTACTCAAAAGATCCTGGCTCCGTCGCCAGCAAGCTAGCGCCTGCGCCTGCTCGCCGCATCGCAGCCAACCTTGTCCCAGAGCCAGCAGGACCCGGCCCTCGCCGACCGGATCGGCGAGCGCTCGAAACACCCGCCGGGCGGCCTGGAAGTACCGGCAGGCATGATCGGGGTGCGCCTGCTGTAAGGCTAGCCCGCCCAGATCATACAGCCACTGCGCGGCCATCCCCGGCGCATTGATCACCTCGGCGAGGATCACACTCTGGATCAAGCAGTTGGTCGCGGCCTCCCACTGACGGGTCGCGCGATAGGCCGCCCCAAGTTGCTGGATGATCTCCAGTTCGCTTTGTGGATCGCCCTGCGCTTGACAGACCGCCCGGGCCTGCACCCCGTAGGTGATCACTAGCGCAGGCGCGTCGAGAAGGTGGGCGGTCATAGTGATCGTCATCCAGAGCCGCGCGATCTGTTCAGCGTCGGAGAGACTGTGGATCAGGTTAGCGGCCTCCTGGAGGAGGGGGTATGCCTCGCAGTTGCGCCCCAGGCCGTGGAGGGTTGTCGCCAGGCGGCACAGGAGGTCCACACCTCGCGCCCAGTCCCCACACCGTCGCAGGCTCACCAGCGCTTGCCACTCTGCCTGCGCTCGGGCGGTGTAACAGCCCCGAGTATGGTGGTAGTCAGCGAGCAGCAGCCAAAGGCGCGCCTCGATAGCGGGCTGCTGCTCGCAGCGCGCGACCACCAGATCCCCTCGAACGGCAGCGAGGAAGCCGTTGGCGTCAGGCGTCACGGGCGCGCCCCTCCGTTGCCGCTCGCCCGTCGGCGCGCTTGCTCCCGAACACTGGCCACCGTTGCCGGGGCCCATGGTTGTACTCGATGGGAGTATATGGTAGATCGGCCAACGGCATACCAGGTATCGCCTTGCTTCTGCATGGTGCCCCGCGCGTTTGCTATTCCAATCGCTCCGATTATTGAGCGACTGAGCTGCGCTGTTCCGGCCAACCCCCGCAGAATTTCGGCCATCCGCACCCGTTGCCACAGTTCTACGTAGCGCGCCAAGGCCAAGCGCCGCCAGTATCGGGTGTAGTGGTTGTCGCTTTCTGCTATTTCGACCGGACGTTCGTATCCTACCTGCGTCTGCCAGAGGCCGAATGGCTGCGCCGCGGCCAGGGTCACGCCACCGCGCCAGCCCAGATACCCCTGACACCACTGCTGATTAGCTGGGGTATCGGCGTCTGGCCCAAGCCACCACACAACATCGATCCCTGCTGCCGCCAACCGTTGAGTATGGGCGGCGAGATCCGCAGGCGTGATCGCTGTCTGCACGACTTGATGAATCACCCGCCATCCCATTGGATATTGAATGCACACATCGGCGACCATATCGACATCGGCCAGGCGCACCGCCGTCTCGATCGGCGCGTGACTCCACGGCTGTAGCCAGGTGGTCAGCAACGCGGCGAGTTGCTGCGCCAGTTCCTCTTGCTCAATGCGTAACCACCGGGCCATCCGGGTGGCCACGCTGGGTATCTGCGTCGGCGCGGGCGGGCTGGAGATACGCTCCGTCAGTGACGCGGAATAACGCGGCGCGGATACCTGTTGGAGGGTCAATAGGTCCCCCAATGTCTGGAGAGGGACGCCCCGCGATCGAAGATCGGTGATTATCCGCCAAAGAACTGCCCAGACCTGCAGTGTATCGGGAAGCGCTCGATGCGCGCCGAGCAGTGGGGGGAGCCGTAGATGGGCACTCAGATCGGCCAGCTTATACGTGGGAAAGGTGTATTGCGTTTGGGCCAGCCGAAGCGTGTCGAGGATCGTGTCGGGAAAGTCTTGGGGGGGGTAGCCGGCGCGGCTGAGTTCCGCGCGCAGAAAGCGTTCATCGAAGTTGGCACCATGGGCGACGAACACGGCTCCCTGGAGGCGAGCCTGGACCTCCGCGGCAATCGCGGCGAAGCGCGGCGCCGTGCGCAACATGCTATCCCGGATGCCGATCTTGGCAGCGACGACGCTGTTCATGGCGCGATCGGGGTGGACCAGAATACTCCACTGATCGAGGATGCTCCCGCTCTGTGCCCGGACAATACCTATCTCACAGACGCGGTCACCGCGGGCCAGCGATCCGCCCGTCGTTTCGACATCCACGGCGGCAAAGATTACCTGGTCCAGTGGGGTCGCCCGATCGAGCGGTAACACCCTGGTCACTGGTGCAACGATGGTGGACTGGCTCATGACGCTACTTTCCCCTTTCTCCTCGTTTTTATGATACGTGATTTTCTGCGTTGCCCTTGCTCAGGGGTGTGGGTCGCGTGGTTTCGCGCCTCACTCTGGCTGGCTGCCTATCACCGTCACTTGGTCATCTCTGCCGGAGGAGGATCGGGATCGGACGTGGTCCGGCTGATGATGGCCGGGTCCTGGGCCAGTAATGCCTGTAGAGCGGCGGGATCGTTGGTCAACATAATAAAGGAGCGGTAGCCGCGTGGTTTGGCCGCTGCGCTGGGGATGATCCGACTAATGGTGCCGACCGCCGGGGCAGGTTGCCAATTGCGCGGGGCAATCACGGTCAGGCACGCGCGGTAGAGATCGCTCGGGGGCACAAACAGCCGTTCTTCGGTGCCTGTAGCATTACGGTGGCGGATGCCCATCCATGCTGGACTGTTCGACCAGATATAGACGGGCACGACCTGGGTAGGCGTGCGCTGGTAATAGTGGGGTTGCTCCTCCGCGTGTTCGGTTGCCGCGTCCTCGGCCATGCTCAATACCCCCTGGGTTCGGTGATCGCGTCTGGATCGGACGCATTTAGACTACATTGGGGCGCTACCACACTCCTCGATCACTATATGCTAATAAACTTTCTCTATGTTAGTGAGCATAACCTAGTATAAGGTTCATATATCATCAAATTATAACCCATTCTACTAGAATATGTTCGTTTTGTTCGACCGTAATCACCTGAGATACATCCTCACGTATCCGGAGACCGTGACGGGCGAAGGTTGCGGGCGGAATCACGCTCACCAGATCCCCCAATTGAAGGCCCTGTTGGTCCACTGCAACACCTCCTGGAGCGCGTCGGGGGTGCTGCGGGCGTAATCCTGGGCGACGGCTCGCAAGGCCGCAGCGACATCCAGCTCGGGGGCGTGTTCCAGAAGCGTGAGGTGTGCTTCTTCTGGATCATGGTCCTGGCGAACCAGCGCTGTGACAGTAACTGGCGTTCGATGCATAATGGACTCCATCCCGCACCGTGTCCACGACGGCACCGGCACTTGCCCGAAGGTTAGGCAGCGGCGTCTTGTTGGAGGCAGGCCAACGCCTCCGCCAGGGTGGTTGCGGTCGGATAGGGGATGTCGGCGGTCCAGGTCTGCAGCCGATCATGCGTGATCTCCATCTCCACCTGGATTTGCTCCCAGTCCCGCACCGTATCCCCGGTCAGGAGAACATTGTAGAGCTTTGCTAGGTGGTGAAGGCGGAACAGATCGCGATCCGCGCTGCTGCAAAACGCCCAGGTGGCTTCCTCGTTGTACTGCTCTCCATCGAACAGGCCATACAAATACAATGTGGTGTCCTCGGACGGCTCGGCGGCCTGTGGATCGGTCAGTGTGGCTTGACGCATTCAGATTCCCTCCTGCGGATGTTATGTGATAGTATCCTAATCCTCGTGCCTCCATCGGGTGCGGAAAGCGGCGCGCACTCCAACGATAGGTGACCCAGCCAGGCCACGTTCGGCTCACGACCGCGAAGTCGTCGGTCGCTCGATGCCAGGTGCTGGCAAGGTTTCGGTGCAGCGCGTCGTGGATCGTGAGGCGCGCCTCACTCAGGATGACTCGATCCATGAGAGGTTCCAGGAGGTAGATATCGCCAGCCTGCTGCCACAGAACCATAACCGCGCTCCCGCGCCGGTGCGGTCCTCGGGAACGGCCCCGACCACCAGGTCCACAAGATCTCCGGCCTTCGGCCGCTAGGGGCGCGGAGTGGGGGTGCGGCCGCGCTCCCCGCCGCGCAACGGTAGTATCTGCGGCAGATGGGGATTGCTTCCTGAAGGGTTGCGCCGATGCGGAGGCTACCGCCGTAACGCAACCCCTTGCGCGGCCAGCGTCTGGGCGTGCTACGCCTCGATCAGGCGCGTGCGTCTTCTCTCTTGCTTGTTGTGCGCCACCACGCGGCCTGCTGGGCGTAGTACCCCGTCTCATACCACCGTCGCTCCCCATGATCATACAGTGGCAGGTCGATGGTGGGGCAGGGGTGCCACTGGCCCCGCCCGAAGGCACAGGTCGGGTTGGCCAGCTCGGTCAGGTCGCCTCCGTAGTAGCGCCCGTCCGGATGCAAGACGTACGCAGGCAGGTAGATCTGTTGTCCGGGTTCGGGCACAATGTCTACCTCGGCCACCCAGGTAATCAGGAAGACGCCCTGATCAGGCGGGAGGTGCTGGGCCAGTGCGGGTAGAAAGGTCGCTGCGTCGAGCCGCTGCCACCTGGTGGTCAGCCGGTGGATGGTTGCCGTGTGGGCGGCCAGTGCTCGTCCCGGGGCAAAGAGGTCCGCGCCCAGCAATACGGTGGGCTGGGCCACGGCGGCCAGTCGGACCAGCCGCCCCTGCGTCTCGCTGTCTTCCTGCACGGCTAGCCCGACCGTAGCGGCCCACGCGATCAATGCGGCCCGGTCGCGGGGGGCAAAGGCATAGGTGGTCAGGCTCTCTGAGTCTGGGGCTTCCCCCAGCCACGCTTCCTCGGCCATCGGTTCGGTCCTCCTTATAAGTTTAATTCGAGCTGCACCGCGTGCACGCGGCGGTGTAGTTCAGCCATCTGGTCCGGATCAGCAGAGTCGACGGGGAGCGGGGCCGGGGCGGGCCAGATCCACTGACCGGCATAGGCGGCGAGCAGCGAGCGCAGATTGGCCGCCATGAGTTCGTGTAGCGTGAAAAAGGTCTCCCCACCCTGCGCGCGGGCTTGCTTTCGCCGGTGCCCCCTCCCGATCGGCAAGACCGTGATCAGGCCATTTTCGACATAGGACAATGTCTCACAACGGGCCTGGTGAATCCACCATGAGCCGTCCGTTAAAACCTGGGATAGCAGATTTAGACATCCTAAACCATTAATTACTGCCGCACTCGCCTGGCCGAGTAGCCATACCGGGAACCCCTGGCAGATCTGAATGAGTGCCCCAGCCAGGAGGTGCCGCGCCAGCCGCGGAATCGGTCCCCTCACCAGACCCCCGATCATCACCCGACCAAAGGTTTCGATCATCCAGCGGAAGTCCGGATCGGCGGCCAATGTCAGGGCCTGGGCAATTGCCTGGCGCGCCATGATCTCCCGCTCGGCCTCCCGCAGCGGACGCTGGGTACGGGTCTGGGGGATGAGGCCAGCCAGCGAACGCCCGGCCCAGTGGGGGAGCCGCTGAAGGGTGGCGAGGGCCGCTGGGTCATAGCTCCAGTGAATGGAAAAGACCGGCCACATCCGGCCGCTATGCACATCGTCCGGGAAGATCGCCATTAGTTCGCGCAGTGCAGCGAGGCTGCGTTGGCGATCCTGGGGGTAGTCCCAGGCGGCATAGCCGTCGGGCTGGAGGAGTTCTATGGCTGCTAAATAGTAATCAAAAGTATGTGCCCAGCGCGGAGCCGTGCCGCTGATCTCGCGTCGAAATCCGGCAGAATCCAGATACAATGGCAGGGGCCGGTGGGCGGCCCCCAGGCGCGCTTCCAGGCCCGCGCGCCAGCGCACGCCACCGTCGGGGCGAGGGGCCACCAGGTACGAGAAATCGGCAAAGTAGAAACCGTGCGTCCATGCTGTGTGCGCGGCCCGATCTCCCAGGCGCGCGGAGCGCTGCGCGGGCGCGCCCCGCGCCGGGTCGAGCAGGGCGCCGGGCAGGAGCAGATTGGGGGGGGCCGCGCCGGTCAGCCCGCAGGCCGCGCGCCCGCTCGTATCGAGGCCGGCAATCCCGCAGCCCGCGGGCGGCGGCGGGCTGCCCCGCCAGGCCGCCTCGCCTGCAATTCCGAGCATGGCTGAGGTTCGTTCAGGTGCAGGTGTACGCATCAGGTTAGACTCCTCTGGCAGGGTGGGGTAGGGGACTGGCTGACCCTGGCTCCGCACTACTGCTGGTGGTCTCCGATCCTCGGGCGCAGTGCGCACACCCCCCCGTGGCGGTCGGACCGCTACACGCAGGATCACACGGCCAGGCGGCGATGCAGCCACACCGAGAGCAGGTCGGCG
>JBBSAN010000389.1:0-6650 GCA_038252265.1 Chloroflexia bacterium | reverse complement strand
TAATAATCAAGCACACCGGTAGTGATTTCGCCGTCTTCGGCGGTCTTTGCCAGGGCGACAATATGAGGCTGGCTCTGGGTGTCCACGACCAGACGCAGATCGGTGATCGCCCCGAGCGTGGGTGCGGGCGGGTCGCTGGCGTAAGGGAATGTGTAAGGTTCGCTCCAGGTCTGGCCGCCGTCGGTGCTGTGGCGCTCGTCGATCAGCGTCCTGCGCTCATCTTGCTCGCTGCGGCTATAGACGACATAGATCGTCCCGTCAGCCGCGATGCCGATGGCCGACGCAGCGCCGGTGCGGCTCACCCGGTAGGTGCCCGGTCCTTGAATCGAGCGAATTTCACTGGCCCCTTCCGGTGAGGTGGGAGGCCGGTAGAGATAGACCCCGTTGGTCGGGCTGTCCGGTTGGTCCTGGTCGAGCTGGCTCCATACAAAGTAGGGTAGGCCGGTGTGCGGGTCGGCAGCGATCCCGCCGGGAAACGACTCGCCCTCTAAATTGCTAATGATCACCGGGTTGGTGTTGCCGATGAGCGGCGGTAGCGGTGTCGCTGGCGGCAGGGTTGGGAACAACGCCTGCACAATCGGCGTTGGCGGCACCAGGGTTGGCTCGTCGGGCCGGGGGCTGCATGTGACTGCTGGCGGCGGCCAGAACGGAACGGTCGCCATCGGGATAGGCGGCTGCGTGCAGTAGTCGCAATTAGCCGGTGGCCGGGTGCGCGTGGGCGATGGCGTGCGTGTGGGTGGAACCCAGGTGCCCGTCGGCGTGGGGGTCGCGCTCGGCGTGTCATGCGGGTAGCTCCCGTAGGGGAAGCAGCCGCAGACGGTCGCCGTAGCCTGGGCGGCGCTATCTGTCAGATAGCGGCTCGACAGATCACTACAGGCCGCCAAACCCGCCACAAGAATAGTGAGTATTCCGATCAGGAGAAATGGCTTAACGACGTTCACCTTGTACTCCATAGGCTGCCGCGCAAAGAATGAGTGGTCCAAAATGGGCGTTAGTCTCGAAACTGCCGGGGGTTGGTCAATTGACCAACCCCCGGCGTGGACCTCCTTTCCAGGAACAGCCTGACCGCACGCGAGGCTCTGTGGAACAGCGTGACTTGGCCTCACTACCTCTCTTGCCACTCGCCCTGATTGTGGGCTGGTCTTGAGTGCCACTACCGCCTGCACCCCTTCGTGAGTGGATGGTTCTATTAAAGCCTGGATTAGCGTCTAACAGAAGGGACAAACGATAGTGCAACCGATACAAAACCGATATAAAAACCGGGCCAGTAGTTGCTTCTAGACAAGCACCCTGGTAAGCTAGAGTTATAGAAAGTAGAGGTAAATTGCATGGATGGGGGCGCGAACTATGGTGCCTGGCTGCGGGCGCGCCGCACAGCCAAAGGCTTAACACAGACGCGGTTGGCCGAGTTGGCCCGCTGCGATGTGGATACTGTGCGTAAAATTGAGGCGGGTGTCCGAAATCCATCGAAGGATCTGGAAGCGGGCTTGTCTGCCGTCTTGGAGCACAGTGGGGCGGAAACGACGCTGTCTGATCGCCCACTGTTCGGGGAGTGGCTGAGGCAGCAGCGCAATACTCAAGGCCTTACTCAAGAGGCACTCGGTGCACGAATTGGGGTGGCAGCGGTCACGATTCGGAAGATCGAGGGAGGCACGTTGCGTCCTTCAGCTTCCCTGGCACAGGATCTAGCGCGTCTCTTCGGTATCCCGCCCGCCGAGCAGGCTGGTTTCGTCCAATGGGCACGAACTCCGCAGGCAGATACTCAGGCGGCTCAGGGTGCCGCGCGGCTTCCTGTGCCTGCGACCCGCTTCATCGGGCGTGCCCATGAGATTGCACATGTGGAGATGCTGCTGGCGGATGATGCGGTTCGGCTGGTGAACTTGACCGGGCCAGGGGGTGTCGGCAAAAGCCGGCTAGCCCTGCAAGTGGCGACGAATCTGCGAGAGGCGTTCACAGATGGGGTACGTTTCGTCTCCTTTGCTGCCACCGCGGATATTGAGCATGTCGCTCCGATGATTGCCCAGGCTCTCGGCTTGCGTACCGTCCGTGGCCGCTCTCCGGTTGCGGATCTCATCCAATATCTCCAGGATAAACATGTACTCTTGATCCTGGATAACTTCGAGACAGTGGTCTCCGCTGCTTCGTTGCTTAGCGATCTGACTGCAGCCACTGCTGGTCTCAAGATCCTCATCACCAGCCGGGAATTGCTGCACGTCTATGGTGAGTGCGACGTGGTGGTCCCGCCGCTAACTGTGCCGGATCTACGGCTACTGCCGGTTTCGGATCGCTTGCTGGAATACGACGCGGTGCGGCTGTTTGTCGAGCGGGCGCAGGCGGTCAAGCCCGAATTCCGCCTCAGCACCGAGAATGCGCCAGCGGTTGTTAGCATCTGTGCGCGGCTGGATGGCCTGCCGCTAGCCATCGAGCTAGCCGCGCCGCACATCCGGCACTTCTCACCCACGCTGTTGCGTGACAAGTTGGATGCTGGCATCACCCTGCTTGCCAATGGACCGCGCGATCAGCCAGCCCGCCAGCGCGCGCTGCGCGACACGATTGCCTGGAGCTACAACTTGCTGAGTATGGAGGAACAGCACCTTTTCCGGCGTCTGGCGGCGTTCGCCGGGGGTTGTAGTGTTGAGGCGGTTGTAGCGGTGTGTTATGCAGGGGAGGCCGCGCAGGAATCCGAGGCGCTGGATGCGCTATTGCGCTTGGTAGACAAGAGTCTGCTCTTGCCGGAAGAGGCGGGGAATGGTCAGTTGCGCTTCAGAATGCTCGGCACCATTCAGGCCTATGCCCAGGAGCAGTTAATTGAAAGCGGCGAGGCCGAGATTATGGGGCGACGGCACACGCTCTATTACCTGAACCTGGTGGAGGCCACCGCAGCCCGTATCGGGCAGGCCGAGGATCATGACTGGTTGGCTCCGCTTGAGCAGGAGCATGACAACGTGCGAGCCGCCTACAGTTGGGTGCAGCGGCGGGGAGAGCAGGAGTCTGAGTTAAACCGGCGCTTCTTTGCCGCCTTGTGGAAGAGCGGGCTGGGCTTGTGGCTGGCCCGGAGTGCATTGAGTTGGATACTCGGCTAATGCCGCCTATGACCAATCCTCACCCGTCCGTCGTATGGGGGCAGAATGAGCAAACGTGTCACCAGGGGCAAAGTATCACCGTTTGTAGTTCAACCTAAAGAAAGTGCAATAGCGCAAAAGTCACCCTGTGATGTGCCTTGCAATCTAGCTAACGTGCTTGGCCCAGTGGTCCGCACCCGATCTTTGGAGCTAACATGGTGACTTTTGCGCTATTGCCTTCCGCAAGTTGCCGCCGATAGCGTATAGTATGCCAGCAGCGACTATTCAACAGAGGCCATGGGCCGTGTGTGGTATTGGAGACAACACAATGCGAAAACTGGTGGTAACGGAGTTTGTATCGCTGGATGGGGTGATGGAAGCTCCCAGCTGGACGGGCGAATTCTGGAACGATGACATTGCCGCGTTTAAACGGGCCGAGTCGGAAGCAAGCCATGCGCTGCTCCTGGGCCGCATCACCTACGAGGGGTTTGCCCAGGCGTGGCCGAACAGCACCGACGAAGGCGCGGATAAAATAAACGGCATGCCCAAATATGTGGTGACGACAACCCTGGATCGGGCCGATTGGAATAATTCCACGATTATTCGCGACAATGTCATGGCAGAAATCGCCCGGCTTAAACAGCAGGACGGCGGCGATATTTTGGTGTACGGCAGCGGGATGCTGGTGGACTCGTTGATGGAAGCCGGGTTGGTGGACGACTACCGGCTCCTGGTGTATCCGGTTGTGGTGGGTAGCGGCAAACGTCTCTTTAAGGAGAATCGCAGAGCCAAGCTACAACTAGCCAGCAGCCAGAGCTTTGCCAACGGCGTGCTGGCCCTCATCTATCATCCTGCCCCCGATCCCCAGCCGTAGGCGAATCCGCCTGCCGGGCGCCATTCCGGCGTGGCGGCAGTCGTCGCGCCGGAATGGCCTCCTACAGACCAATACCGCCGCCAAATGGGGGCGGTGGAATGCCCGGGCGGCAATCGTGTGAGGAGTGCTGACAAAAGTGCAGCGCTGAATTAAATTATGTCGGCCAAACGCCGGTCGGATATTTAATTCGTAGGCACGAACGCAGTCAGGGCGCCCCAGGCAGCGGTTTGTGGGGCCAACAGGCCTTGAGTTGGCGTAGGTATTGACAGACGCAATAACGCAGAATACACCTTGTCGCGTCTCCTGGCAAGGCCAGCCATTCTTGCCGGAGCCGGGTGAACTGCTGGGCGGTGCGCGCGCCATTGCGCTGGTGCAAGTAGCGGATCACGTCCGGGGGCACATCGTTCTTGGCATAGGGAAAGTGGGCCTCCCGGGCGAAGAACTGGAGCAAGACGGCGAACCCCCGGCGGGTAGGGCCGGTCTTGTTGGCTAACAGCTCCATCTCAGCGGGTAACAACGTCCAATGCGCGACCAGTTCTTCGGATGACCAGTTGCGCCTCATGGGGGATAAACTCCTTGCCGATGAAAAGGGGCAAACACTCGGGGCGGCAAAAGTGCCGAGAAGGGATGGTTCCGGCCAGTCTACCGCGTGGCGGAGTATACCAGACGCGCGAAGCGGACACAATCATGCCTGGCGCGGAAGGAGTCACGACCACAAAACGAGGCACCGCTGGGGAGTTGCCTAGGCCAGTCGGCGAAATGGCACTTTGTTAGCTTAAATTACAGGCGGTGGTACTTTGCCCCTGGTGACACGTTTGCTCATTCTGCCCCTATGGGTGACGCACCGCTGTCACCGCTCGTGCCGCTCACCCGGCGTACTCCCGGCGCAAGAGCGCGTACAGGCGCGCGTCGTAGAAGGTGCCCACCTCACGCCAGTACACATAATCGCGCAGGATCCCTTCCTCGGTAAAGCCGACCTTCGCCAGCACGCGCATCGAGCCGAGGTTGTCGAGGTTGGTCGTGGCTTCGATCCGGTGGAGCTGGAGCTGCGCGAAGCCGAACCCGACAAGCGCCCGCACCGCCTCCGTCGCCAGGCCCCGGCCCCAGTGGGCATAAGCCAGGTTGTAGCCGATGCGCGCACGGTACGTCTCGGCGTCGATGCCACCGAAGCCAGCCGTCCCGATCAGCGTGTCGTCGCCCGTGAGCGTGAGGCCCCAGCGGATCCCGCCCTGGGCAGTGAAGCGCCGGTCGAAGGAGGCGATCAGCGCGTCCGCCTGTTCGATACCCGCGAAGGGGGCAATGTGCGTGGGCACAGCCACGCGCTGGTCGGCGAACAGGGCGAACACGGCGGCGCGGTCAGCGGGCGTCACAGCGCGGAGGGTCAGGTGGGCGGTCTCCATCCGGGGGATGGTGGTGGGGAAGCTCACGGGGTGGCGAGTCTCCATGGTTGGGTCGCTCCTTCGCCTGCGCGGTCGGTGGACGGGCCATCTCGTCGATATGCTGCGGCCTCAATGGGTCCAACTATCACTCCGGTTGTGCGACACTTTGGTAACTAAACAATCTAGGATGCTCTTGACAGCGCTAGTGTGGGTGCAGTTTGAGTAGCCTGTGAGTGTATAATTGCCACAGCCTCTGCTACCCCATCTTCCGATCGGATTTTAGCCCCAAGCCTCGCTGCGCGGATGCGTATTTGCTCGTCGCTAACTGCCTGTCCAATCGCAGCGGCCAGTCGATCAGCGGATAGCTGCTTGCGCGGGATAGGGGTTGGCCCGACTCCAAGTGCCGCCACGCGCCGCGCCCAGAGTGGTTGATCGGTGAAGAATGGAATGAGTACCGAGGGCACACCGGCGCGCAGCCCCTCAGCAGTCGTCCCGGCCCCGCCGTGGTGGACGACCGCCGCCATCTTGATATTGGTGGCGAAGTGTCGCTAAGCGGCCCTCTGAAGCACAGGCGCTATGCCACGGCTGGCTGTATAATAGCGCTCCCTGGCCTGCTGATCCATCCGCGCTTAGGAGGTTCGTGATGTCTTTACAACCACAAGCCGTCTATCTGGTTCCTGCTGACACCGCCCGCGTGGCCCACGCCATCTTCCCCAAACCCAATCCCCTCATGCGGATGTACGATGAGTTCGGGGTGATCTTCAACGATGCCGATTTCGCCGATCTCTTTCCCCGCCACGGGCAACCGGCGGCCGCCCCAGTCCGCCTCGCGCTGGCCTCGATCCTCCAGTTCCTGGAAGGTCTTACGGATCGGCAGGCAGCGGACGCCGTGCGGACCAGGATTGATTGGAAGTACTTGCTCTGTCTGGACCTCACGGATCCCGGCTTTGATCACACCGTCCTCAGTGAATTTCGCACGCGCCTCTTGGATAGTCAGGCCGAACGCCGCTTGTTCGACACGCTGCTGGCCGTGGCCCAAGACCGGGATCTGCTCCAAGCGGGTGGTCGCCAACGCAGCGACTCGACGCATGTCCTCGGTGCGGTCCACATCTTGAATCGGCTGGAATGCGTGACCGAAACCCTGCGCCACGCTCTCAATGAACTGGCGAGCGTCGCGCCGCAGTGGCTGCGGGTCCAGACCACCGCTGACTGGGTCGAACGCTATGGCGTGCGCGCCAGCGACTACCGCCTGCCCAAAGGCGAGGCCAAACGCCTGCGCTGGGCCGAGCAAGTCGGGCGCGATGGGCGGGCCTTGTTGGAAGCCGTCTACTCCAC
>JBBSAN010000388.1:0-6657 GCA_038252265.1 Chloroflexia bacterium | reverse complement strand
GGCCAAGGGCGGCTTGCTGGCGCTCACCCGCACGCTGGCCGGGGCCGGGGCCGCCGACCGCATCCGGGCCAACTACGTCATCCCCGGCTGGGTGCTCACCGAGGGGGAGATCGCGCTCCAGACCCGCGCCGGGACGACCGGCGAGCAGTTGCGCCAGGCCGGGGCCGAGCTGCGGCTGGGGCGGCACCAGACCCCGCGCGATACCGCCTATGGGGTGCTCTACCTGCTCTCGGACGAAGCCTCCCAGGTGACGGGCACCGTCCTCCACCTCGACGCGGGCCACACCACCCTGCCCCACGCCCCGCAACTGCCCACAATCATGTAGCCCACCAACACGGCGGGCAGCCACGGGTGCGCTGTCTCGGCAAGTTAGCGCGGGGGTCCCTGGCGGACGCGGGGGCGCATCGATTCGAGCGAGTCCTGCTGGTCGCCGATCCGCTCCAGCCACCAGGTCACCCCGGCTGCGGCGTAGGGGGCGACGATGTCCAGGGCAGCGGCCCGATCGCTGCCGGGCGTTCTGCCGATATGCGTGATCTCGAACGGCTCCGCTGTCGGGCGGTGCGCCTGCATGTAGGCGCGCAGGTCGGCAATATCCCCCGGCTTCAAGTTGCGGTAGTCGTCACGGCCTTCTGCCGCCACGCCATCCCATTGAGCGGCGCGGCGGAACGGCTTCTTGTTCGGCCAGACCCCGGCCACCCAGATGGGGATGCGCGGCTGCTGCACCGGGCGGGGCAGGAACAGGGCATCGGTGACCTGATAATGCTCGCCGGAAAAGCTGAAGGGTTCCCCGCTCCACAGGCCGGTGATGATCGCCAGGGCCTCATCAAGCATCGCCCCATGTACGATCTTGTCGGTCGACTCGCCAAAGGCGCTGTAATCCCCAAACCAGTCGCCGCCGATGCCCACACCCAGCACCACCCGCCCTGCGGATAGATGGTCCAGCGTGACAGCCTGGCGAGCGACGGTCCAGGGACGGCGGCGCGGCAGGGGCGTGATCAAGGGCCCCAGCGTGATCCGCGAGGTGCGGGCCGCCATCGCCGCCAGGACCGTCCAGGTGTCGGCCACCGGCTCCGGCTGGGGCACCTTCCAGAAGACATGGTCCCACAGGAAAAACCCATCCCAGCCCGCCTCTTCCGCTTCGTGGGCCAGGTCGGCCAGAGCGCGGGGGTCGCTGTAGCTGGCGAAATTCGGCGCGTGGATCGCGTATTTCATCCGGTGGCCTTTCGTTGCCTGGGCACGCGACGATCATCCCGTACCCGTAGCAAAAACGCGGATGCCCCCGCAGGTGAGGGCATCCGCCAGGGAAAGAATCAACCGCGTAGGCACCCTACCCTGCTCAGGGCAAGGGGTTCCAGCGCAGCGCGAGGCCCAGCGCCAGCACGAAGATGAGCGCGCCAAAGGCCGCAAACGCGACCGTGATTTCCGTAATCTCGTGTTTGGTGATCAGATAGGTCGGGAGATTCTGGAACACTTTCAGCAGCTCGTTCGCGCTGGACGCCTCGTAGTAGGAGGCATCGGTCATTTTGGCGATCTGCTTCAGCGTCACATCATCAATGCCCCGGCGGAACCCCCCGCCACCCGGCCCGCCCCCGCCGGGCTGCCCTCTGCCGAAGAACCCGCCGCCAAAATCGCTCGACCCGGCCTCGGTGCCAAACCCGATGGTATAAATGCGCACGCCCCGGTCCACCGCTTGCTGTGCAGCATCGATCGGCAAGGGGCCGGTCGTGGCGACCCCGTCGGTGAGTAAGACGATGATATCGGGGGCAAACGCGCCTTTCGGCACCGGGGTGGGCGGATCGCCCTTGGACCGGTCGGTGAAGCTCGGTGCAACGTTCGGGTCCAGCTCGGCAATCGCGTCGATCGCGGAGAGGATGCCGCTACCGATCGCCGTGCCTCGCGCCGTAGTCAGGCTCTCAACGGCGACTTGCAGCGCCTCCTGATCCGAGGTGGGCGGCTGGATCAGTTCGGCGTACCCGGCGAAGGCGACGATACCGATCTGGGTGCTGGCCTTCTGGCTCTGGATGAACGACTCCGCCGCCGCTTTGGCCGCCTCCAGCCGACTGGGCCGGATATCGGTCTGGCGCATACTACCCGACACGTCGAGCGCGAGAATGATCGTGGCCTGCCCGGTGGGCACGCTGACGATTTGCACCGGACGGACCAGGGCGAAGATCAGACTGGTCAGCGCGAGGAGGAACAGCGCAAAGGGGAGATGCCGCCGCCACTGTGCGTAACGGGGCAGCGCGGCGCGCACCAGCCCCAGGCTGGAGTAGCGCACCGCCACCCGCCGCCGCCGCAGCATCCAGATATAGACCGTCGCGAGGAGCGGTACTAATCCCAGCAGCAGCAGAAATCCGGGCCAAAGTAAATCCATCGTGTACCTCCACGGCACCTGATACATGCGCGCACTCGATCAGGGCAAGCGACCGAGCCAGAAAAGCGACAATGTACCGCCGAGCATTCACACCAGGATCCCCGCCCCCGCGAACAGCGCCGTTACTTCGGTCTTCTGCGGTTTGATCACCAGTTGCGGGTTGAGATTATTGTAAATCGAGTTCAGTTGGTCTTCGTTCTCTGCGTTGTAGTAGGCCCCGTTGGTGATCTGGGCGATCTGTTGCAGGGTGGCCTCGTCCAATCGCGACTGCACGGTGAAGCCGTTCAGGTGGAGTGTCGCCCCGGCGGCGCTGCCGATCCCGACCGTGTAGATGCGCACGCCCCGGTCGGCAGCGGTTTGTGCTGCCGCGAGCGGATCGGGGGCCTGCGTATTCTCGCCGTCGGTGAGCAGGACGATGACGGCGGAGGTCGTGGTCCCCTTGGGCACCGGCGTCGGCGTCGGGCCGGGGGTCAGGTTTTTAGTGGAGAGGCTGAGCGGTGGGTTCAGGGTCACTTCAATCGTGTTGAGCGACGCCTGGATGCCAGAGGCCAGCGAGGTGCCTTTTTGCACCCCCAGCCGGTTGATCGCGGCCAGGATCTGCCCCTGATCGTCCGTCGGGGCCTGTACCGAGAAACCGCCCTCGCTGAACGACACGACGCCGATCTGCACGGTGGATGGCTGGCGCTCGACAAAAGCGCGCGCCGCAGTTTTGGCCGCTGCCATCCGCGTCGGCTTGAGATCGTCGGCGGCCATGCTGCCCGACACATCAAAGGCCAGGATGACCGTGCCTTCGATCCGCGGCAGGCTCACCAGGGTCTGAGGGCGGGCCAGTCCGACGATGATGATCACCAGCGCGATCAAAAAGAGCACCGCCGGGAGGTGCCGTCGCAGGCCCGATCCCTTGCCACCCGCCGCGCGGTTCAACCCCTGGCTGCCATACAGCGCCAGCAAGCGTTGCCGCCGCTGCTGCATTTGCAGGTAGACGACCACAAACACCGGGATCAGCGCCAACCCGAGCAGCATTACCGGCCATAAGAAGGTCATAAGCGTGTCCATTTCAGAGACGAGTAGGCAGTAGGCGGTAGGCCGTAGACAGTACTGCGTAATGATCTATTTGTATCACTCGATCCAGCTCACTGCCTACTGCCCACTGCCTACTGCCTACTCGTCACTACCGGCGCTGGCCGCGCAGCGTGGCGAACCGCACGATCGCCCGGACCAGATCGTCTTCCGTTGAAAGCGTCAGGACATCCACCCCGGCGCGCTTGAAGGCCAGTTGCAACCCGGCTTCGCGTTGTTGCGCGGCCTGCGCGAACCGCTGGCGGAACCGGCGGTCATGCGTGTCCACATAGAGATGCTCGCCGGTTTCCGCGTCCTCCATGATGATCGGGCCGACATCGGGCAGTTCCGCTTCGCGCGGGTCCCACACCCGGATGGCGATGACCTCATGCCGCTGGTTGAGCAGGCTCAGCGTGCGCTCCCAGCCGGGCACGCCGATGAAATCCGAGATGATAAAGATCAGCGAACGGCGGCGGATGCCTTGCAGCGCCGCGCCGAGCAGCGGACTCAGGTCCGTGACCGGAGACTTGGGCAGCAGCGGCTGCTTGAGCAGATCGTTGATCAGGCGCAAGACCTGGACTCGCCCGCTCCCGGCAGGGATCGTGCGCTCCACGCGGCTGCCGTAGAGGATCGCCCCCACCCGGTTGCCGTGGCGGGTGAGCAACCGCGCCAGCGTGGCAACAAAATCGAGCAGGACCGAGCGCTTCAGGCTTTGCACGGTGCCAAAGTCCATCGAGGGACTCAGGTCGAGCAAGAACCAGGCGTTGATTTCGCGGTCTTCGTTATACAGGCGGACGTAGGGCGCATCCATCCGCGCGGTAACGTTCCAATCAATATAGCGCACATCATCCCCGGCTTGATACTCGCGCAGATTGGCGAAATCCACGCCGTAGCCGAAAAAGAGGCTGCGATAATCCCCCTGCAACAGGCCATCCAACCGGCGGATCACCTTCCAGTCGAGCCGTTGCAGGATGCGCTCAGGCGTTGGGGCGTCGGAAGAGGTGATCATGTAAGGGCACCACAGGAACCGGCATCCGGTCCAGAATCTTGAGCAACAGGTCGTCACTGGTGATGTCGTCGGAGAGCGCTTCGTACGACAGCACCATGCGGTGCCGCAGCACATCGAGCACCATATCCAGCACATCTTGCGGCAGGGCATACATGCGCCCACGCACAAAGGCGAGCGCCCGTGCCGCCCGGATCAGGTTGATCGACGCTCGCGGGCTGGCCCCGAACGTGATATAGGGTTGCAACTCTTTCAGGTCGGCGATTCTCGGTTCGCGGGTCGCGCCCACGATCTGGACGGCGTACTGGATCAAGGCCGGGTCCACATACACCGTGTCGGCGGTTTGCTGCAAGCCCAGCAGTTGATCGGTGGTCAGCACCTTTTGCACCGCTTGCAGCGCGCCGATCATCCGCTCCACGATGACGAATTCTTCGGTCGGGGTGGGATAGCCAACCAGCACCTTGAGCATAAAGCGGTCCACCTGGGCTTCCGGCAAGGCATAGGTGCCTTCGGTTTCGATCGGGTTCTGGGTCGCCAGCACCAGGAACGGGTTGGGCACCTTGAACGTCTCCAGCCCAATCGTCACCTGCCGCTCCTGCATCACTTCCAGCAGCGCGCTTTGCACCTTGGCCGGGGCGCGGTTGATTTCATCGGCCAGCAGCAGGTTGGTAAAGACGGGACCCAGGGCGGTGTTGAACTCGCCCGTTTTCTGGTTATAGATGCGGGTGCCGACCAGATCGGCAGGGACCAGATCAGGCGTGAACTGGATGCGCTTGAACTCGCCCCCAATCGAGTCGGCCAGGGTCTTGATCGCCATCGTCTTCGCCAGCCCCGGCACGCCTTCGACCAGCAGGTGCCCCCGCGCCAGCAACGCGACCACCATACTCTCTAGCAGATGATCCTGCCCGACAATGACCTTCTTGACTTCGTAGAGCACGCGCTCCATCGGCAATTTATTGTCGATTTTCGTCGCCTGATCCATCATCCATCTCCTCTAACGAATGCGGAATGGGGAGTGCGAAGCACGGAATACTCCCTAACACCGCTCACGTTTCACGTTTCACGTTTCACGTCGCATTCCGCACGCTCTAATATTGGGGCGCCCCCTGGGTCGCCAGGGTAATCGGGACCGCAAAACCGATGCCGACAAAGAAATTTTGATCGGTCGGATTAACCAGACCGGTGACGATACCGACCACCTCGCCATAGCGATTCAGCAACGGCCCCCCGGAATTGCCCGGATTCACCGCCGTATCAATCTGGATCAAGTCCTGTAGTTCCACATCACTGCCCACCGGCTTGATCGCCCGGCCAAAACCGGAGATGATACCGGAACTCATCGAACTGTACAGGCCGAAGGGATTGCCCACGGCAAAAGCTTCGTCGCCCACGCGCATCGCGTTGGGGTTGCCCAGTGTGGCGGGCGGGAGATTCGCCGGGGGGTTGCTCGCCTTCAGGACGGCGATATCATGCTCCGGCTGCTGGGTCGTAATCTCGGCGGGCGATGTGCTGCCATCGGCGAAGGTCAATTGAATCTCGGTGGCCTGCGTGACGACATGCAGGGCCGTGAGGATAGCCCCCTGGTCGTTGATGATTACCCCACTGCCGAGGGCCTGCTCGTCCTTGCCATCCTTGCCGGGAGCGTGGACCTGGATGAGAACCAGGGAGGGTTGGACGATCTGATAGACTCGTTCGGAAAAGGCGGGGGCGGGAGTCACCGACTCGAGGGCGTGGGCAATCGAGGTGTTCACTTCGCTGGGCGTGATCAGGTGCGGACCGGGGACTAGCGCCTGGTAGAGCAGGATCGCCAGAAACGCCGCGACCACGCCCGCCGCAAACAGCACCACCCGCACGGCTCGTGCGCGGTAGGGGAGCAGGCGGGCGCGCACGCGGTCCCGCCATTGGACCCAACGGGCGGGGACGGGTGCGTCCTCCGGCGGTTCCTCGATTGTTTTCACGCGGGGAGAAAAGTAATCGGCACGCATAGCTGCCGCGCTCCTTCTGACCTGTTACCGATCCCTACGGGTCAAGGATACGGTCCACATAGACGACCACGGATGTCATCCGCCCCCGCAATACCCGGCGGAGATACCTATTCTGTAGTATACAACATCACCTATTTTGTACCCAGCGAGTGCCCGCCCTCAGCCTGCCGCAGCCGCATGGGCGTGGGACGGCTCTACCCAAAGCATAGCAGACGAAACTTAAAGAATACGGC
>JBBSAN010000387.1:0-6668 GCA_038252265.1 Chloroflexia bacterium | reverse complement strand
ATGACCGTCACCGAGAGCACCCACGGCGCGAAATAGATGCCGCGAAAGAGGTTGCGGCCCGGCGTCTTGGTGTTGAGCAACACCGCCAGCATCAGCGGGATCACCACCAGCGGCGGCACGCTGATCACCACAAAGATCGCCGTATTGGTCAGGGCGTTCCAGAACAGGGGGAATTCGACGCTGCCCGGCTGGAATAACTGGAGGTAGTTGTCCAGCCCCACAAACAGCGTGCGTTCAGGCCGGAGATAGTCGTACTGGAAGAGGCTGATGACTAACCCGAAGAAGAAGGGCCAGCCAACAAAGACGATAAAGAAAATGAGGTGCGGCAGGATGAACAGGTAGGGGGCCAGCCGAAAGCGGCGGTTGCCGCCGACCCGCCCTTCCGCCGCTACAGCTTGCTCGCGCGCCTGGGCCACTGTTGCCATCCTCTTGCCACCTTTCTGCGGTACCCGCGTTGTGCCGTAGAAAACCCCTACGAAAGCCCGTTCTTGCGGGACATGTGTTCCTGTGGGGCACGGCTCCGTCCGTGGAGGGCGGGAACACCCAAACGTCACTGGACAGAGCCATATCCTCCAAACGGCGGATCAATCGAAACTACAGTGGTGAGATGGGGGGCGGACTCACGCCCGTCCCCCTTCCGGCTAGATTACGGTCACGGCGACGGCGCGGCACCGAAGTTCTTGCGGTTCTGTTCCAGCACCGCGTTCGAGGCGGTGGCGGCATCATCGAGCGCCTTCTTGATATCGGTCAACTTACCGCCCATGACCGCGCCGACCGCATCGCCCAGCGGGGTAAACGCGCTGCCCACGTCGGGGAGGGCGGGCGGGAAGACGGGGTTGTTGAGGGCGTCCACGAACGCCGCCTGCGGCAGCGCCTTGAACTCGGCGCTGTTGCGGGCCGCGTTGAGCGCCGGGATGTTGCCCGCCTTGGCCCACTCAACCGAGTTGTCAATGATATACTTGATGAACATGGCCGAAGCCGCATCCTTGCACTTGTCCACCGCAGTCTTGTGTTTGGGCAGGGCAAAGAGCGGGCCACCGGCCCAGATCGCCGGGTTCGGGCCGATCTGTGGCGGCGGGCCAAAGCCGCTCTTGAACGAGACGCCGGTGCCGGTCACGTTCGGCACCTGCCAGATGCCGTTCCAGATCAGGCCGACCGTGCCCTGCTTGAACGAGTTGAGGTCGGCATCCACTTCCAGGTTCGGCTCGGAGTATTTGGTCTGCGCGTCCTTCATCCAGGTCAGCGCCTGCACCCCGGCGTCGCTGTTCCAGGCCGCCGTCATGCCGTCGGCGCTGAACTCGGTGCCGCCGTACTGGTGGAGGAGCATCTGGAAGATCTGCTGCACCGGGAAGCCAGAGGTGATCTGGAAGCCGTGGTTGCCGTTCGCCGTCAGCGCGGCGGCGGCTTTGGCAAACTCATCGGCGTTGGTCGGCGGGGCGGTCAAGCCCGCTGCTGTCAACAGATCCTGGTTCCAGTACATCGTCATGGCGACGAAGCTGAGAGGTAGGGCGTAGCGCTTGCCCGCGACCACCCCCGCGTCCCAGGCGACCTTCGGGAAGTCGGCAGCGGTGTAGCCCATCATCGTCACCGCGTCATCCATCGGGCGGATGATGTTGCGGAAGGCCTGCGTCGCTACCGCGTCCTCGTTGACAATCGTGATGTCGGGCAGGGTGTCGGAGGCGGCGGCGGTGTTCAGCGAGGTCCCCAGGTCCGACTGCGTGGTCATATTGACCTTGATCGTCGGATTAGCCGTGTTGAACTTGTCGGTGAGGCCCTTCATGAACGGGCCGTCGGGACCGGTGAAGCCGTTCCAGTAGGCCAGCTCCACGTTCGTGCATTCAGCGGGCATAGTCATCGTCCCGCCGCTGGTGGTGCCGCCGGTGGTAGCGGTGGCCTCGGTCATGGCGGCGGTGGTCGCCGTCGGCGCGGTCATGGCGGCGGTGGTCGCCGTCGGCGCGGTCATGGCGGCGGTGGTATCGGTCGGGGCCACCACCACGGCAGCCGTGGTGGCGGTGGGGGCCACCACAGGGACGGTCGTCGCTGTGGCGTCTGCGCCGCACGCCGTGAGCATCACGCCCAGGATGCTCATGATCGTGAGCAGCGAGACAATACGTAGTTTTTGGGGCATATCACGTTCCTCCTTTGAATCGTTCCGGGTCCGGTAGTAGCATTTCGTCGTTGAAGTGCCTGGCGTGATCGGGTGCTCATCCCTCCTTTCGGGCCAGGACCAGATCATCTGGTCGCGGCATCGCCGTCTGATGGTTGCCAGCGCGCTGGCCGGGGAGATACTCCAGCCGCAGCGTCAGATCCTGAGGGTAGTTCCCAAAGGTCCGGCCAAACAGATTCAACCCCCCGACATGGAGGGCATCAGGCTTGACGCCCAGGCGCACGCTGATCACGGGCCGCTGCTCAATGTTCAAGTCGCGCAGGGTCAACGTGGACAACGGATGCCCATCAATGAACGCCCCCTCTTTGTTCACCAGCCAGCGTTTCAGCAGCCCATACTGGGTGTCTTTGCTGTCCCACCAGGCGGGGGTGAGCCGCCCGCGTTCGCCGCCGAAGTCGCCGGGACAGGTCCAGGTGCCGACCTCGCGGTCATTGATCCAGATCGTAATATCCGACGGCCAGTTGTTGTTATGCAGCGGCGCTTCCGAGCAGATTTCCATGCTGAGCTGGATGCTGTTCAGCCCGGCGCTGGTCGGCAGCCGGTTGGGGAAGCTATATTCCAGAAAGCCGCTGCGGAACCAGATCAGCGCGGCGTGAATCCGCGCCGGCTCGTAGAAGCTGATCGGGTCATCGAGGTAGCCGATGATGCCGCTCTCACTGGCGAGGCCACAGGTGGGCAGCACCTCGAAGCGGGTATACGCCCCGACCGGCATTGCTACCTCGACCGAATTGGTGATCACTTCGGGCTGAAACGGCAGCTGGACCACGAGGTTGTCGTAAGTGCGGGTGCAGACCTTTTGCAGGCCGTGACTGGCGGCGTGCAGTTCGGTGTGGAGGATGCCGGCATCTTCCAGGATCTTGATCTGCGCGGCCACGGTCGAGACCGGCATCTTCAGGTCGTGCGCGACCTCGTTGATCGTGTGCGCGCCGTCGTTCAGGTATTGCAAGATCCGCCAGCGCGGCACCGAAGCCACCGCCTTGAGCACGGTGACAATTTGCTCCTCGGTAACGTTGGAATCCATATGCAACGTTTTACCGTGTAACATGGCACGCCCTTTTCAGCTAGAGATTCAACAGCCGCAAAAGAAGCAGGGAGGGGAACTTGACAAACGGGCTTTGACGCAGCAAAATACGAATGGATATGAAAAAGTATATGTCAATTCCCGGCGGCTGTCAATAGGGCTTTGGCACAATCCGCGATATACGAAAAAGGTATAGCATAGTGTCAGGTCTGTGTTTCTTCAGGCACGATCCATGCCTGGAAAATGGCTATCCCAGAGTAAGCTACTTGCAGGAGGATTCCCACCATGCGCCCACAGCATTCGCTGGCCGGTCGTTGGCAATTTCAGATCGATCCAAACGATCTCATCAGTATTGACACGTTAGCCCCGGATCGCACCATCCCGGTACCGCTACCCTGGCAGGCGGCCTTCCCCGAATTGCAGCCCTACAGCGGCTACGCCTGGTATCGTCACGAGTTTGATCTGGACGCATCGTGGCTGGCGGGCGAGCTATTGTTGCACTTTGGCGCGGTGGACTATTGGTGCCAGGTGTTTGTCAACGGGCACCTGGCCGGGCAGCACGAGGGGGGCTACACGCCGTTTACCCTGCCGATCCGCCGCTACGCCCAGCCGGGGCGCAACCAGATCGCCGTGCGCGTCTACGATTCGGCCCAGAGTGAAATCGTCATCCCCCGTTGGCCCGACTACCGGGAAGAACAGGGGCCAAGCCAGCCCCCGTTCGACGCCAACAACATACCGCACGGCAAGCAGGAATGGTACATCAACGTCGGTGGCATCTGGCAGGATGTGACCCTGACGGCGGTGCCGCCCACCTATATTGACCATGTGCGGGTGATAACCGATATCCACACGGGGCAGGCCCAGGTCACCGTCGAACTGGCGGGCGCACCTACGACTAGCGCTGGACCTGGCAGGATTCGTGCCAGGTCCACCGGTGCCAACGGCGTAGCGGCGGGTGAGGCGACCGTGCCCGTTGGGGGTGGAGAAGAATACACCCTGACCCTCCCGGTGGCGCAGCCGCGCCTGTGGTCGCTCGAAGACCCGCACCTCTACACCCTGACGGTGGAGCTAGAGGGGCTGGGCGCGGGTGACGAGGTCAGCGTGCGCTTCGGCTTCCGCGAGATCACCACGCGCGACGGGCGCATCCTGCTCAACGGGGAGCCGATCTTCTTGCTGGCTGCGCTCGACCAGGATCTCTATCCCACCACGATCTACACCGTGCCTTCCGCGGACTACCTGCGCGACGCGTTCCAGAAGGCGAAGGCGCTGGGCCTCAACTGCCTGCGCTGCCATATCAAGCCGCCCGACCCGCGCTATTTGGACCTGGCCGACGAGATGGGCGTGCTGGTCTGGGCCGAGATCCCCTCCTGGCGCACCTTCTATCCGAAGGGCACCCTGTACCCCGCTCTGCTCGATGTGGGCGCGGTGATCAAAGCGCGGGTCGAGCGGACGCTGGAGGAGATGATCCGCCGCGATTGTAATCACCCGGCGCTGGTCATCTGGACCATCGTCAACGAGGATTGGGGCACGGCCCTGCCGCTCAGCGCTGCCGACCGGGCCTGGGTGGCGGCTATGTACCGGCGCTGCAAGGTGCTGGACCCCACCCGGCTGGTCGTAGACAACTCGGCCTGCCCGCACCCGTGGGGGCCGAACATCCATGTACAGAGCGACCTGGACGACTTCCACCTCTACGCCAATATTCCCGACCACGCCCCCAACTTCGAGAGCACCATCGAGCAGTTCGGCCTGCGCCCGCTATGGACTTATTCGACCCACGGCGATACCACGCGCACCGGCCAGGAGCCGCTGGTGCTGTCAGAGTTCGGCAACTGGGGTCTGCCCTCGCTGGCTGGGCTGCGGGAGGCCGCCGGAGGCCGCGACCCGGCCTGGTTCAACCTCGGCCCCTGGTGGTCGCCGTGGGACGGCGAAGCGGGCTGGCCGGAGGGCGTGGCCGAGCGGTTCGCCGCGCTGGGCCTGGACGCCATCTGGCCCAACTATGAGGCATTCGCCACCGCGACCCAGTGGCACCAGTTCGCGGCGATGAAGTTCGAGATCGAGACGATGCGCCGCCAACCCACCCTGGCGGGCTACGTCATCACCGAGTTCACCGATGCCTACTGGGAGAGCAACGGCCTGCTCGATTTCAACCGCCAGCCCAAAGCGTACCATGACCGCTTCGCCGCGATCAATGCCCCTGACATGATCATACCGCAGGCCGAGCGTTATGCCTATTGGGACGATCAGATCGTGCGGGTGCAATTGCATGGCGCGCACTACGGCGCAACGGATTGGACCGGGGTACATCTGCGCTGGGGGGTGGACAGCACCGAGGCCGCCGCGCCACGCCCGGTACCCTCCCTGGAACGAGGCACCGTGGCCGTGCTAGGCACGGTGGCCGGAGCCTTGCCCCCGGTGGACGCGCCGCGCCTGGTGCCGGTGCGGTTTGCTGTGGAGCGCGCCGGATCGCCCCTGGCCCAGAACCAGCTTGATCTGCTGGTGCTGCCCGCTGCTGCGCGTCGCCCCGGCTTCACCGGCCCGTTGGCCGTGCTCGCCCGATCTGCAGTGTTCCACCCAGAGGATCTGGACGCGCCGGCCTTGCCGCTAGAGGTGCTGGACGAACCGTTCGTTCCACCTACCGCTGCCGACGGCGTAGCGTCGGCAGGGGCGGAAGACACGCGCCGGGAGCCGCGGGGCCTGGAACGAGCGCTGCGCGGGCTGGGCTACCGGACGACGGCGGGGTTAACCGCAGCAACCCAGGTCGCCGTCACCACCACCCCCACGGCGGCGCTCTTGCAGTGGGTGCGCGAGGGCGGCGACCTGCTGTTCCTGGCGCAAGGACCTAGCCCGTTCTTCTGGGTGAGCGGACGCGGCGGGGCCTACAGCGGCAGTTGGATCACCAGCTTTAGCTGGCTGCGCCCGAATGTCCACCGGCGGCTGGGGGCCCACAACCCCTTAGGCTTGCCCTTCTTGCCGGTCATGCCGCACGGGACGATCCTGGGGCTGCCGGTGGAGAACCGGGCGGTGCAAGGCGACATCCTGGCCGGAATGATCTCGGGCTGGGTCCGCCAGCCTGCCGTTCATACCGTGCAGTTCCGCTATGGGCGGGGCCGCGTGGTGATGACCACCTTCGCCCTCGACAGCGCGCTGGACGACCCGGTGGGCGTCGCCTTGTTCCACGACCTGGTCGATCATCTCCACTCCGACGTCTGCCAACCAGTCCTGACCGCAAGCTATTAGCGTAAGTTTCGTGTGACCCGCGCCTAAATCATGGTTGGGCGCTCAGGGTTGAGCGCCCCCGACGAAGCGGCCCACGGAACCCGCCGTGACGACGAGCTTGAGTGTTAATTTCAGAATTATGTGGCACTGAATCTTGAGCGCTATTTGGCATTCTTCTGCCGCCGCCCCATCGCTGGAGCCGTTGCGGTCTTGACAGGCGTGCTACACTGAGCGCACCTGATCTGACTACGCAGAAGACCCCTT
>JBBSAN010000386.1:0-6675 GCA_038252265.1 Chloroflexia bacterium | reverse complement strand
GGGCCCGCGCGACCCCGCCGTAATTGGGCGGATCGCGAACCTGCTAAAAAATCAACAATCCAACATCACCACGGTTCGCTACTGGGAGCGGACGGCGGGAAATTTCCAGCCGGTTGCGCAAGCCGAGGGTTCGGGACCCATCGAACCCATCCCCGAAGACGTACTGCAAAAATCCGTCGAGGAGGCGTTTGAGCGTTTCGGCGGCAAAGAGAAATTGGCCGAGGCCGGGCACAGCGTCTGCACCGGGGGCTATGCCGGGGCGATGGAGGCGGCCAGCCGAGGAGCGCACGAGGCGGGCGGGCACGTCGTCGGCATCACCCTGGAGCCGTGGACACTGACCATGCAACTGAGCGCCAATCGCTGGGTCCGCGAAGAAGTCGCCACGGCCAACCTGTACACCCGGCTGGAGCGGCTGCTGGCGGGCGAGGCGTTCGTGGCCGTGCATGGCGGGGCAGGTACGCTGGCCGAAGTGGCCCTGGCCTGGAACCTGTTGCAGACCCGTGACCTGTCGCCCCGCCCGCTGATCCTGCTCGGCTCCCACTGGCGAGCACTGGTGGAGGGGTTCACCGAGCACCTGATCATCCACGAAGGCGACCGGCGCTTGCTGACCCTGGTGGACACCCCCGAAGCCGTCCTCGACATCCTCGCCACCTTCGACCCCCGCGCCGCCCCCACCACCCAGGCGCGAGGGTAGAGCGACCGCCAGCACGACCTCCCTTCAAGCATTGCACGCCCCCGCCCTATCCCCACGTTCGGGCGAATTCCTGACCTCCCATAGGCATCAAGCTAAGCTAACAAACCAGGAAACGTGCTTATAGAAGGTGGATCTGCTGAATGTAAGAAGGTGTCATCCTTCGCTGCGCTCAGGATCTTCTTGGCGGTTCGTGGTGCCGAGGTCACGATCCCGATCTTCCCTGACGATCAGGCGGCCCGAACAAGATCCTTCGCTGCGCTCAGGATGACAGCATCCGTTGGTTCACCGATACGGCTGCTATTAGTTTAGGTTGCATTTGTGTTTTTAGCTTGATGCCTATGGGGCGAATTCCTGACCTCCCTACTAACCCAGGCAAAATACGCGATCTGGAAGCGATCCCCCGAACAAAACAGCAGGTTCGCCAGTAATAAGGCTAGACCAGGGTGAGCGGACACAAGACCACGTATCGGGGAGGACGCATGGAAGAGCGAGACGCCATCGCGCGGCTGAAACGGGGCGAGATCGCCGGGCTGGAAGGGCTGGTACGAGTCTACCAGGGCCAGGCCCTGGAAGCCGCCTATCTGATCACCCGCGACCCCGCCCTGGCCGAGGATATCGTGCAGTCCGCCTTCCTCCGCGTCTACGAGCGCATCGGCCAGTATGACAGCGCCCGCCCGTTTGGCCCCTGGTTCCTGCGTAGCGTGGTCAACAGCGCCCTCACCGCCGTCACCACCCACCGTCATCTGTCGCTGGAAGCCGCCGACCGGACCCCCGGCGCAGAAGGCGACCCCCTGGGCAACACCCTACCGAGTCCCGAACCGGACGCTGCGGAACTATTCGAGGCTGCCGAAACCCGAGAAGAGATCCTCGCCGCCCTGGAGCAACTGGCTCCCGGCCAGAGGGCTGCTGTGGTGCTGCGCTATTACCTCGACTTGAGCGACAGCGAAGTCGCCCAGCGGCTGGACATTCCCCCTGGCACCGTGCGGCGGCGCTTGCATGATGCGCGGCAACGGCTCCGCCGCCTGCTGCCCACCCGCGCCCTCTGAGACACGGCCCCGGTTAATCCAGCGGGATCATGGTCCGCCCGAAAGGAACAAGCAATGCACCGAGCATTTGTGAAAAGCGTGTTGCGAGAGCACGCGCAACGCCATCTTCCCGGCCCGCCCGACCTGTGGCCCGCGATCCAGGCCCAGATTGGGGCGAACGAGCGCCCGCCAATAGCCGCCATCTCGCCCCGCATACAACCAGGGCGCGTCCATGTGCCACGGGGAAGATCGCTGCTGGTGAGTGGGCTGCTAGGCTGCCTCCTCGTCGCGGTGGTGCTGGGGGCACTTCAGTTCCCTAAGAGTGCGACCGAACCCCTAGCCGTCAGCGCCGCCGAGGTGCTGGCCCGCGCCGATGCCGCCGCCGGGCCGGGCAGCACCATCCGCAGCACGCACATGACGCTAACCGTCCGCTACCGCAATAACCCCACCGACCCGTTCACTGAAGGCCAGGGCGAGTGGTGGGACGAGGCACCGGGCAAGTCGCGCACCGTATCAACATACCGTGGCCCGGACAGCACAACTGCCCATTTCCTGTTCGGCTCCGATGGTGCTATCCGGTATATGTACAGCGACAGCGATCACGAATTCCGCCTGTATCCTGCGGATACAGCGGCAGCAACGGACCTGGCCTCTGCCACGCAACAAGCCTCGCGCGTCGCAGATACGAAGGTCTATGATGCGGTACTCGTTGGTACAGAGATGGTCGGAACACGCCCGGCTTATGTGCTTGAATTGACCGTCAAGGCGGGATTGAACGACACAAAGACTCAGATTACGCCTTTCCAGCAGCGAAAGAAGGTATGGATCGATCAGCAGGCCTATCTGGTGCTGCGAGAGCAAGACTGGGAGGCTGCCGGTAATCTTGTGTACGAAATGCAGTACCAGCATCTCGATATCAATCCCACGCTGGATCCGGCGCTGTTCACCCCCGCCCCGCCAGCCAACGCCATCGTGGCCGACATGCGCCCGAGAACCGCCGCTGAAGTGGCCGCAGGCTGGAGCGACGCTGCCGGGCAACTCGCAATGCCACTCTTTCAGGCGACGAAGTATCCCGACTGGATGGTGCCGGGGCAACCATATTATGCGTCAGGACAAGGGATCGTTTCGCAGGCATTTGTCAGAGAGCCGGATAAGCAAGGGGGCATACTCAGCATGGTCATCTCGCAGGGGCCACCCGGCGCGGCCAGCCTCAGCGCGCCGGAGTGGGGAGTAGGTCAGGGAGTGCAAATTGGAACGCTGTCAGGTCGCATCTACAGCAAGCGACAAGCCTATATCCTCATCTTCGACCGCGACGGCACACGGATCAAGATCTATCTACCTGCGGTTGCAGTCGTGACCTCAGGGCAATTGCGCCAGATAGCCCAATCACTCCAACCCCTCCCGCGTTAGGGCGGGAGTGGACCAAGACAAAGGCGCAGGTGGGAGGCTAATGCCCTCCGCCTGCGCCTTTATTGTGGCTTTTTACCGAGTGTGTCCCTGCTACTTCAGCCGCTTGACGATGTGCCAGCCGTAGGGACTGTTGCGCTGGTCGAAGTCGGCGATGCCGATCTCGCCCACCTGGAGCGGGAACCCGGCATTGCCGAACGCGGGCACCATGCCGTCGCGGGCGTACTCGCCTTTGGCCGGGGCCACGCCACGGTTCGACATGCCATAGATGCCCGGCGGCGAGTCGTCGGTGTGCTGGCGCACTAACGCATCAAAGTCGGCCCCGGCGCGAGCCTGGTCGAGTAGTTGGTAGGCGAGCGTTTTCGCCTCCTCCTTACTGCGGCGGATCGTTTTACCCTGCACCGACCCCGTGAACCCGATAAGAATATGCTGCACCTGGATGTGATCTGGCTCTTTATTTTGCATGAATTTAATCCTCCCCTTGTGGAGCGCAGATATGGAGCACGCCCCGCTTACTATGGTTATAGCACGGATCGGGCCGCGACGTGGGGGTTGGGGGTTGGGGTTGGGGTTAGTGATCTGGACCTCATTACTCATTGCTCATCGCTCATCGCTCATTGCTCGTCAATACGTCTTGCGCCCCACGTATTTGCCCAACTACTTCGCGTATAATGGGAGAGAAACTCTACCCCCTGAGGAGGCCCCTGTGCCAAACGAACCCCTGACCCTGATGACCGTCCACGCCCACCCGGACGATGAAGTGGTCTTTACCGGCGGGCTGCTGACCCGCTATGCGGGCGAAGGCGTGCAGACCGTGCTGGTGATGTGTACCAACGGCGAAGAAGGCGAGATCCACGACCCGGATCTGGACGCCGAGGAGGCGAAGCCGCGCCTGGGCACGATCCGCCGGGGCGAACTGCGCTGCGCCATCGAACACCTGAACATCACTCACACCGCGTTTCTGGACTACCGCGACAGCGGCATGGTCGGCACCGAGCCGAACGCGAACCCCGCCTGCTTCCACCAGGCCGACAAGGACGAGGCCGCCGCCCGGCTGGTGGCACTGGTGCGCCAGTACCGGCCCCAGGTGCTGGTTACCTACGATGAGAACGGAGCTTACGGGCACCCCGACCATATCGCCGCCAACGTTATCACCCACCTGGCCTTTGACCGCGCGGGCGACCCCGCCTACCGCCCCGACCTGGGCGAGCCGTTCCAGCCGAGCAAGCTCTATTATACCGCCTGGAACGACGAGGGCTGGAAACAGGCCCGCGAGATGTACCTGGAGCGCGGCATGAAATGGCCGTGGGACCGGGACGAGGAAGAGAAAGATAAAGAGCCGGAGCGAGAGGGCGGCGACGAAGAAGCCCGCGACGCCGAAGCCGCTGCCGAAGAGAAGGCCCCCGCCTACGTGCCCCCGCCGATCACCACCCGGATCGATGTGCGCACCTGGGCCGACGCCAAGCGGCAGGCCGCCCACTGCCACCGCACGCAGTTCGGCGCGGAAAGCCTGTTCTACACCATGCCCGAAGACATCGCCCTGGTCGCCTGGGGCTGCGAGTACCTGAGCCGCGTCCGTTCGACCGTCGAAGCACCCGACGAAGAGAACGACATGTTCGCCGGGCTGCGGAGCTAACGCCCTATGTCCACTCCCACTGTTGCCCTCTACACTCGGCAAGACTACGACCGCGAGATGGACGCCACCGTGCTGGCGGCGGATGCGGACGGTGTGGTGCTGGACCAGACCGTCTTCTACCCGCGCGGCGGCAACCAGGACTGTGACACGGGGGCGCTGGCCCGCCGCGACACCCCCGACGCCACGCCGGTCGCGGTCGTGGAGGTGCTGAAGGACGACGCGGGCGTCATCCACCACCAGGTGGCCGCGCCGCCTTCCTGGCCGCCCGGCACGCCCGTTCATGGCACGCTCGATTGGCCGCGCCGCTTCCTGCTGATGCGCCTCCATACCGCCCAGCACCTGATCAGTCGCTGGTTTCTCGACCACGGCGATAACGCGACCGAGCGGGTAGACATCGCCGAGGCGGGCTGCCTCATCGAGTTCGCCCACCCGATCACCCTGGAGGACGCGCTGGCCTGCCAGGCCGACCTCAACCGGCTGATCCGCACCGGGCGGGCCGTGCGCCGGATCAACACCGATGGCTATTTCGAAATCGAGGTGGACCACTACGACCGCCAACCCTGCGGCGGCACCCACGTCTGCAACGTCAGCGAGATCGAAGTGATCGCGCTGACCCGCGTGCGCCGCAACCGGCTGGAGTTCCAGGTGGCCGAGGGGGCGCGGCAGGTGCAGGGGCAGATGGCTGCCGCCGTGCTGGCCCTCGCCCCCGACCTTGACAGCGATGTGGCCGGGTTCGGGGCGAAAGCGCGCGTCGCTCTGGACGAATTAAAAGCCGCTCGCGCCGCGCTCCACGCCCTGCGCGAAGAAGTGGCCGAAGCCCGCGTGGCCCGCGCCCTGGCGACCCCGCCCGCCGCCACTCTCCCCGCCGACCCGCCCGTCGCCGTTTATACCCTCAACCTGGAAGGGACCGACTCGAAGCAGGTGCCCCGCCTGCTGAAAAGCGCGCAGGGGCCGGGTCGCCTCTTCCTCTGCCTGAGCGCGGGCCGCAACCTCGTCGTGGTCAGCGGGGCACCCACCCATCCCGCCGGGGATCTGGTGCGCCGCCTCGCCGCAGCCTGGGACCTACGCGGGGGTGGCAGCCCCGCCGTGGCCCAGTGCGGCCCCCTACCCGCCGAGGTGGGGCTGGCCGAGGTGCTAGCGCTAGTCGTAACAGAGCAGCACATGTAGATGTAGGATGTGGCTCTGTCCATTGATGGTCGGGACGTTTCCGATGCAAGAGGACACCCGCAGGTGCCAACGTAAGCGCCGGAGGGGCGGCAGACGCTAGCCCACAGTTCACACTGTGGGTCCGAGAGGCCGCAGATCGTAGCCCCAGAGGGGCGACAGAGCCAACCCCCGCTGTGCCTCTGCCGCCCCCGCCGGGGCTTAAGGTAGGGCTAGCGGTCCCCACGGTCGACACCGTGGGCTAGCGTCTGCCGCCCCTCCGGGGCTACGATCGAGGCATACGTTCGCGCTGATGGAGCGTTGTCCCACAGGATCGCATCGTCGTTACGCTGTACAGCCTATCATATCAACCGTGGAGACTGTGCATGGAACCGTACACCTGGCGTCCGGTCGCGGAGCCGGACCTCACCGCGTTGGCGGCGCTGGATGCGGCCTGCCGGGCGACGGCCGGCCCGGCCTCCGTCCCCGCCCAGCCGTATGACGCACTGCTGGCGGCCCCCGAAGTCGCCCTGCTCTGCGCCACGCCGGAAGGCAGCCCCGATCAGATCGTCGCCAGCGGTTGGGTGCAGGCGAATGGGGCACAGGCCCGGCTGGGCGGCAAGGTCCCCATCCGGCCCACCGGCGGCGCGGGTTGGGCACCCACCTGCTGCGCTGGGGGGAGACACAGGCAGCGACATTGGGGGAGCCGAACACCCTGATCATCCGCAACGAAGCGTTGACACCGGACAGCGTCGCGCTCTACGCGCAAG
>JBBSAN010000385.1:0-6676 GCA_038252265.1 Chloroflexia bacterium | reverse complement strand
GTGATGTTCGTCTGGAACTTCCGCGACCCGGACCCCCAGCGGGGCGAACCGGCCACATACTTCCAGATCGTCAACAGTGACTTTTCGCCGCGCCCGGCCTATACCGCTTTGCAGAGCTACAGCCATCGCTTCCCGGTGGCCGACACGGGGGCCCACCTGCCCAACAGCCCGGCGATCAACCTGCGGATGACCTGGTACGGCAACGGGGCCAGCCTCGCCGCCAGCACAGTCATCACCGCCACCTCGCCCGACGGCCAGGGATCGATCACCTTCCAGGGCGAACGGGTCGATCTGCTGTTCCGCGCCAACGATCACCCCACCCCGATCCACCTCTTGCTCGACGGACAACCGGCCCCCGGCTGGCCCACCACCGATACGAACAAGGGCCGCGCTGTCTTGCCCGCCGCCGGGCAACCGGCCACCGACCACATCGCCGCCGACGCCGCCTGGACGGCACGCACCGGCAGCCCGATCTGGCGGGTCACGGCGGTAGACGGATTGGGGACCGACACACCGCACCAACTGGTCTTTCACACCGAAGTGGAAACCGATACGCTGGCGCTGGTCGGCTTTGTGGTCAGCCGGGAACCGCCCCCGGCCTGGGCGGGTGCGCTCGCCTTCAGCTACGGCGTGTTGACCCTGCTGCTGGCCTGGATCAGCGGGCGGCTGTTAGGCAATCTGGCGGCTATTCCGGCGGCGATACGGCGATGATGGTTCCCACCCTGGCCCGCCGCATTCCCCGGCTGCCGATGCTGCCCACGGTCCCCGCCGTCGTGGCCCTGCTGGCCCTGCTGGCGCTCTACTACTGGAGTCCGTGGGCGATGGTTGCCTGGGCGGCACTGCTGGCCTGGGGGGTCGTCGCCGTGTTGCGCCCCGATCTGGCCGTCGCCATCGTCGCCGCCGCCATCCCGTTCCTGTTCCAGCCGCGCATCATCGGGGACTGGCAGTTTGCCCCCGCCGAAACGACCCTGCTGGTCACCTTCGCTGCCGTCCTGCTCCGCCGCCTGGCGGGCCTCGCCCCTGCCGCAGAGGACGCCCCGGCGCTCTCCCCGATCCCGCCCCTCAGCCTACCGGGCCGAAGGAATTCCGGGTTTGCCCCGGCGCAAGCTGACGCTGTGGCAGGCACAGCAGCAGTTGCGCCCTGGTCTCAAACACAATCCACACTCCGCAATCTGCAATCCGCAATCCGCAATTGGTTAGCGGCGGATGCCTTCGCGCTGCCCGCGCTGGCGCTTTTGCTCGTCGCCACCGTTTCGCTGCTCACCGTGGCCGATGTGGGCTACCTGAAGAACAGCCTGCGCGAGTATCGCTGGACGATTGTCGAGCCGATCCTCTTTTATTTCGTGGCGACCGAGGTGCTGCGCGGGCGCAAGGGGGCGCTGTGGCTGGCCGATGGGCTGGTCGCGGGAGCCACATTGGCGGCAGGGGGCGCGCTCGTGCTCGCGCTGCTGGGGCAAGGGCTGGTGGTCGAAGGGGTCACCCGCGTGATGTGGCCCTATATCCACCCGAACAACCTGGCGCTGCTGCTGGGGCGGATCGCGCCATTCACCGCCGTCGTCGCCCTGTTCCTCACCCCGCCGGAGGAGCGGACCCGCCGCCGCCTCTATGCTCTGGCCTGCCTGCCCTTATTTGTCGTGCTGGCGCTCACGTTCTCAAGAGGAGCCTATGTCGGGGTGGTCGCGGCGGGGATCGTCGTGACCGCACTGGTCGTCGGACGGCGGGCATTGTGGGCGTTGGGAGGCATCGCCGTAGCGGGGGTGGGCGTGTTCCTCGCTAACATCCTGTTGCATTTCTTGCCAGAACGGATCACAAGCTTGGGCAGCACCTCCTTGCGAGCAGGGTTGTGGCGCTCAGCCCTGACAATGCTGAGTAATCACCCTATATTCGGTGTCGGCCTCGATCAGTTTCTCAACCAGTATCAATACTATGTCGAGTCTAGCAACAATTATGAGCGTGACACGAGCCACCCCCACAACTTCATCTTGGACTTTTGGTTGAGATTGGGTATAATAGGGCTGCTTGTCTGGATTTGGATCGTGATCCAATTTGTGCGCGTGGCCTATGGCCTGACGCGCAGCAGGGACACCGTGCGCCGGGCGCTGGCGCTGGGGCTACTGGCCCTGCTCACCGATACCCTGGTCCACGGGTTGATCGATAATTCGTATTTCTTGATGGACCTGGCGCTTGTGTTCTGGGCCGCCTGTGCGCTGCTCCAGATCTTGCGCCGCGATGAGTCGTCACGAGTGATCAGTGATCAGTGACGAATACGTACTAACCACTAACCACTGGTTACACGCATGGAGGATAGGGTGCAGATCATCGTTGCAGGAGGCGCAGGCTTCATCGGTTCCCATCTCTGCACGGCGCTCCTGGGCGACGGCCACACCGTCCTGGCCCTGGATAACTTTGTCACCGGCAATCCGCGCAACATCGCCCCTCTCCAGGATCATCCCCGCTTCCGCCTGATCGAACATGATATTGTCCAACCGTTGCCCGCCGACCTGCCCGCCGCTGAGGCGATCTTCCATCTCGCCAGCCCGGCCAGCCCCGCTGATTTCGCCCGTATCCCCCTGGCGATCCAACTGACCAACAGCGTCGGCACCTATAATCTGCTCGAATATGCCCGGCAGACGGGGGCACGGCTGCTGTTTACCTCTACCTCGGAAGCCTACGGCGACCCCGAAGTGCACCCGCAAGTGGAAACGTATTTCGGCAACGTCAATTCGGTCGGTCCCCGTGCCTGCTATGACGAGGGCAAACGGTTTGGCGAGGCGCTGCTGATGACCTACGTCCGCGAGTACGGCGTGGATGGACGGCTGGTGCGCATCTTCAACACCTACGGCCCGCACATGAACCCCGCCGATGGCCGGGTGCCGCCGAACTTCATCAGCCAGGCGCTGACCGGGCGTCCGATCACCATCTACGGTGACGGGACGCAGACCCGCTCCTTTTGCTACGTGGACGACATGGTGGCCGGGCTGCGGGCGGTGATGGATGCCCCGCGGGAAGTCGCCAGCGGGCGGGTCTACAACGTGGGCAATCCCGACGAGCGGACGATCCGGGCGTTCGCCCAGGCAGTGTTGGAAGCGACCGGGAGCGAAGTCCCGATCGAGCATCGCCCGGCGCTGGTGGAAGACCCGGCGCGGCGCTGCCCGGACATCACCCGGATTCGGACGGAGATCGGCTGGGAGCCGCAGGTGGGGCTGGGCGAAGGGCTGCGCCGCACCGTCGCCTGGTTCCGCACCGTCGTCCCCGGCGCACAGCCCGCGCCCGATAGCCAGGATGCCCCGCACCCTGCCCCCGCCGAGGTACGCTAATCGCGGTGCTCGAACCGATCCACCCCCCCTCCCGACTGGCCCCCCTGTGGGCGGGGCTGCGCGCCACCCCGCCCTGGGCGCTCGGCCTGACCCTGCTCGTGGGGCTGGGGCTGTGGCTCACTCCGCCCCTCGTAGTCCCGGCGATCCTGTGCGGGCTGATCGGCTTCGGCGTGTTGCTGCGGCGACCGGTCCTCGGCGTCTACGCCCTGGTCTTGAGCATTCCTGTGCAGAAGGTGGTCACGCTGGGCAGCCTGACTGTCACCCAGTTGCTCATGGGTGTGCTGCTGGCCGCCTGGATAACCAGGGTGCTGGTGGAGCGGCAGCCGGTGCGTATCCCCCTCGTGGCGCTGGCGCTGGCCCTCTATATGACGGCGATGCTGGCGAGTGTGACCGTGGCCCAATCGCTGGGCGAGGCCACCAGCGAGATCTTCCGCTGGGTCGTCGTCGTCGCCGCCTACCTGCTGGTGGTGAATCTGGTACGCACCCGCTGGGAAGTGGTCGGCTTGATCGCCAGTTTCCTCGTCGCCACCGGGGGCGAGGCCGCGCTGGGGCTGGTGCAATCGGTCCGCGGCCTGGGACCGGCCAGCTTCCAGATCGGGGAGGATGCCACGCGCAGCTACGGCACGATCGGGATGCCCAACTCCTTCGCCGGGTACCTGGACCTGACCCTGCCGCTGGCCCTGGCCCTGGCCCTGTGGGCCACGGTCGAGGCGGTCCAGGCGGTGCGCCAGGCCCGCGCCGCCACCGTGCGCGCCACCAATGCCGCCGCCTGGACCACCGCCCGCACCGCTCAGAGGACCGCCTGGTGGGCCGGGCTGCTGGCCGCCGGGCTGCTGGCCGCCACGGGGGTGATCGGGGCGGGGGTGCTGACCAGCCTATCGCGGGGGGCCTGGTTGGGGCTGGCCTTCGGGGTGCTGGTGATGATCATCGCGCTAGGAAGGCAGGGCGTGCCCGCACTGATCATGCTCCTGATCGGGGCGGTGGTCGCAGTGGTGCTGGGAGCCTATGGCGCGCTGCCCGGTGCTCTCACCGCGCGGCTGGGCAGCATTGTTGACCAATTCCAGGTGTTTGATGTGCGCGGCGTGGACCCGACCGCCGAAAACTACGCCCAGATCGAACGGCTGGCCCACTGGCAAACGGCGGGCAACATGGCCCTCTCCAATCCCTGGCTGGGCATCGGCATCGGCAATTTCAACGTCCGCTTCCCCGATTTTTCCATCGAGGGCTGGCCCAACTCGCAGGGGCACGCCCATAACTATTACCTGCACGCCCTGGCCGAAACCGGCGGGATCGGGTTGACTACCTATCTGATCCTGCTGCTGGTCGCGCTCGGCGGCGGCTTCTGGGCGGTGCGCCGGGTGAGGGGCATGGACCGCGCCCTAGTCATCGGCGGCCTAGGCGTGCTGGCGACTTTTATGATGCACAACTTCTTCGAAAATTTGCACGTCCTCAACCTCGGCATCCAGTGGGCCGCCGTCCTCGCCCTGTTCGTTATCGCCCCCCGCCTCGCCGTGGCGGAGAGCCGCTTGCCGGCTACGGAATCCCCCGCCAGCAATATTCCGCACTCCGCAATCCGTAATCCACAATCGGCCCGGAGGGCGTTCTGATGCGGGTACTGGTGACGGGGGCGGCGGGCTTTATCGGCTCGCATTTGTGCGAGGGGCTGCTGGCCGAGGGCCACGACGTGGTGGGGCTGGATGCCTTCATCCCCTACTACCCCCGCGCGGTGAAGGAGCGGAACCTCCAGGCGGCGCGGCAGCACCCCCGCTTCACTTTCTACGAGTGCGACCTGCGAACCGAGCCGTTGGCTGTGCCGCTGGACGGGGTCGAAGCGATCTTCCACCTCGCAGCAATGGGCGGGCTGCTGGTCAGTTGGCGCGATTTCGACTCATATATGACCTGCAACATCCAGGCGACCCAGCGGCTGCTGGAAGCGGCCCGCCAGATCGGCACGGTCAAGCAGATCATCCACGCCAGCACATCGAGCATCTACGGCAGCAACGTCACCGGGCCGGAAACGACGCCCCCGCACCCGGTGTCCCCTTACGGCATCACCAAGGTGGCGGGCGAGCAACTGGTGCGGACCTATCACGAGCAGTTCGGCCTGGAGGCCACGATCCTGCGCTACTTTTCGGTCTATGGCCCGCGCCAGCGTCCCGACATGGGCTACTACATCTTCATCGACCACCTGCTGCACGGGCGGCCCATCACCATCTGGGGCGATGGCAACCAGTTGCGCGGCAACACCTATGTCGGGGATATTGTGCGGGCGACGATCCTGGCCCAGCAGCGCTTCATCCCCGGCGCGATCTACAACCTGGGCGGCGCAGAAGAGATCAGCGCCAACCAGGTCATTGGTCTGCTGGAGGAGATTATCGGCACGCGCGCGGTCGTGGAACATGGGCCTGCCCGCCCCGGCGAACAGGTCCGCGCCCTGGCCGAGACCACGTTGGCCCGCCAGCAACTGGGCTTCACCCCGCAAATGCCCCTCCGAGAGGGGCTGACCGCGCAGGTAGCCTGGCAGCGAGCGCAGCCATAGCCCATCAACCCCAAATGCTGGCCTTGATTATGCTCTGTACGAGCAGATGGGCCAGCCTGAACGATACACATCAGCAGGACTTGAGCAACCGGCCACACTCGGTCTTGAAAAGCAGGAGGATTTCTTAGCGCAATGCGCCCATCACCCACCCCCGATCCCGTCATCAGCACCCCGCCGCGACCCGGCAATCATCCGCCCTCCCCTGCCGAGATCGGCACGGAGGCGATCGCGCTGGCCGCAGCCGCCGAGCTGGCCCAGGAGAACGCGGCAGAAGAGATTACCGACGACCAATCGTGGCTCATGCAGAAGCTGCGGGACCCCCGCACGATTTTCTCCTTCCTGCTCGCCATCGCCCTGCTGCTGTTCATCTTCACCCGCTTTGATGTGAACCCCAGCGAGATCTGGGGCGTGATCCAACATGCCAACCTGGCGATCTTTGCCCTGGGCTTCGTCGTCTACTACTCGGCGTTTATCCTGCGCGGGCTGCGCTGGCAGCAATTGCTGGCGAATGTCGGCTTCTCCCGCGAGCAGGGCTATAAGATCCCTGCCGTCGGCGGGCTGATTGAGATTATCTACCTCAGCTGGTTTGTCAATTGCATCGTTCCGGCCAAGCTGGGCGACGCCTATCGCTCTTACCTGCTGAAGCGGGCGGCGGGGATTTCGTTCTCGCGGATCATCGGTACCATCCTGGCCGAGCGCATGATCGATATCGTCATCCTCTTCAGCCTGCTGCTGATCTCGGCAGTGCTCACCTTCCAGGGCCATGTGCCCACCGAACTGAACCTGACCATTGCCTTTGGCGGGCTGCTGGTCGTCGTGC
>JBBSAN010000384.1:0-6677 GCA_038252265.1 Chloroflexia bacterium | reverse complement strand
CTCCGGCGCAGTTCCCTCCACTCCCTCGGCAGCTCCGGCAGCCTCGGCGGCTTCGGCCTGCGCCTGCGCGGCGGCACGGATCTCCTCCTGGGCAGCAGCAAGCCGGGCGGCGACTTCGGCCAGCTTGGGATTGGCATCGCCTACCGGCAGCCAGAAGTGCTTGAACAGGCGGGTCAGCGTCTTGTAGTGCTGCTCGGCCAGGATCTCGGTCGGGGCCATCAGCGCCCCCTGCGCCCCATCGGCCACGGCGGCCAGCAGCGCGGCGGCGGCCACCACCGTCTTGCCCGACCCGACATCGCCCTGGATCAGGCGGGCCATCGGCACCGGCTGGGTCATATCGCCCAGGATCTCCCCCAGCACCCGGTCCTGCGCCCCGGTCAACTGGAACGGCAGCGAGGCGATGAAGTTGTCCACCACCTCCTGGCGAATGCCAAAGGCCAGCCCCGGTTGGTCGTGCTGCCAGTGCTGCTTACGCTGCAACATGCCCAACTGGATCAGGAAGAACTCGTCAAAGGCGAGGCGGTGGCGGGCGCTTTCCAGTGCGGCCCAGCTATCGGGGAAGTGGATCTGGCGGATCGCCTCGGACAACGGGATCAGCCCGGCGCGGGCGCGAGTCGTCTCCGGCAGGGCATCCTGGATCAGGTCGGCGTACCGTTCCACCGCGTCATAAATAATCTTGCGGATGACCCGCTTGGACAGCCCCTCGGTCAGCCGGTAGATCGGCACCAGCCGCCCGGTGTGCAACAGGTCGGTATCATATGGCTCCCACTCCGGCCCCTGCATCGTCAGCCGCCCGTTCCACTCCTCGACCTTGCCGCTGAGGACATACTGGGTGCCCTCCCGTAGCTGGCGGGCCAGGTAGTCCTGCCCGAACCACGTCGCCTGGATGCTGCCGCTGTTGTCCACCAACATGGCGCTGATCATCGCCCGGTTGCTCTTGGTCCGCCGCACCTCCACGTTCCAGATCGTGCCGATGATCGTCTCGATCTGCCCGTAGGTCAGCGCACTGATCGGCTTGAGCGCGCTGAAATCGTCGTAGCGGCGGGGGAAGAAATAGAGCGCGTCACGGACGGTGTGGATCTCCATGCGGCTGAGCAGCAGCGTCATCGCCTCGCGCACGCCCTTGAGCATCGTCACCGGCTCATCGAGCGATTGCGGCTTGCGCCCTGTCGTTTTGGCATAGGTGACCGGGCGTGGCTGGACGGTAGTGGTCGCCGTGGCAATGGGCGCAGGCGCGGCGGCCACAGCCATACTGAGCGGCGCGGGGGCGGGGGCGGCGCGGCGGGGCTTGCGCGGCTTGGGGTCGTCGGGCGCGGCGTCGCCTTCGGGCACGGCGGTGTCCCCGGCCCCCAGGCGGCCCAGCAGGTCGAGCGCCCGGCGCAGGCGCACTTCGCGCCCTGGGCGGCTCAGCTCGGTGTAGGGGGCCAGCGTATCGCGGATCGCGTCGATCAGATCGGCGGCGGCGGGGCGCTGCGCCCGCGCCTGGTCCGCCCAGCGCGCGGCATATGGCCCCAGCCCCCCGGCCATGGCCGTATCGAGGAAGCCTTTATGCTCCTCCAACTGGAGGATCTTTTGCAGAATATCGGATGCAGTCGCCATTAAGTGATCAGTGATCAGTGGTCAGTGATCAGTGATCCGTGACAAGACTGACCACTGACCACTGATCACTGACCACTGCTTGCTATTTCTTCGCTAAGACGCAGCAGACGCCGACGGCGCGCGGCCCGACATGAACCCCCAGGCCCGCGCCGATGTGGCCGATCAGGATCTGGTCGCGGGGGTAGACCGGGGCCAGCATATCAACCAGTTGGGCGGCCTCGTCGGGGGCATCACCGTGCATGACGGCCAGGGCTTCCAGTGGGCCGAACCCGGCGGTGATCTCCACCAGGCGATGCATGGCGCGGGGCTTGGTCCGCACCCGCTCCATCGGCTGGGCGGTGCCCTGCTTCATGTGCAGGATCGGCTTGATGGCGAGCATCGTGCCGAGAAAGGCGCTGGCGACCCCCAGGCGGCCCCCCCGCTGCACATACTCCAGCGTGTCGAGCAGGCCCAGGATGCGCACCCGGTGGCGCATCTCCTCCAGCAGGGCGATGATCTCGGCCTGGCTGGCTCCCGCCTGCGCCTGCCGCGCCCCGAAAATCGCCATCCACCCCACGCACATCGACAGCGCTTGCGAATCGACCACGGCGACCCGGCCCGCGTTGGGCCGCGCTTCGTCGGACTCGGCGGCGAGCACCGCCACGTTGTATGTGCCGCTGAGGCCGGAGGAGACATGAACCGACACCACGTCCGACCCGTCGGCAGTCAGGTCCCGGTACACCTGCTGTAACTCGCCCAGCGACGGCTGGGAGGTGGTGGGCAAGGTGGGGCTTTCGCGCATCAGGCGGTACAGTTCTTCGCCGCCCAGATCCATCCCATCGCGGTAGCTCTTGTTGCCGAACTCCACCCGCAGGGGCACCACATGGATCCCCAGGCTGGCGGCCAGGTCGGGCGGAATATCGGCGGTGCTGTCGGTAACAATCTTGACCGAAGGTGCGCGCTGCTGGTTCATGGCTTTATTATACTCGAAAGGGCCTGAAAGGAAAAAGTAGGAATCGGGGACCCGGAATCAGGCAGGGTTGATGCAACGTCGGTGGGTGCTGGCGGACCCCCAAGCTGTCATCCTGAGCGCAGCGAAGGATCTTGTTCGGGCCGCCTGATCGCTGGGGAAGATCCGAGCAGTCGCCTCCGCACCTCTGACTGCCGACAAGATCCTTCGCTGCGCTCAGGATGACAGCTTGAACTTTGCAGCAGCCGTACTGCACCTGAAGCATCTAACGTCTGACCCCTGGCCCCTGACCCCTGCCTCACGCCTCGCCTTCATAGACCGCCACCCCGACCACGCCGGGGCCAACCGTACAGGCGAGGGCGGGGCTGTAGGGGAGAATGCTGATCTGCTCGCGGGGCAGGATTTCGGCGGTGCTGAGCCGGTTCGCCAGCGCCTCGGCCTCGTGCGGGTTGGTGCTGTGGAGGATGACCAGGGTCTCGATATGGGGAAAGTCTTCGATGAAGGTGTAGAGCGCGTCCAACGCCTTGTAGCGGGTGCGGGTGCGCTCGAAGAGGATGACCTGGCCCCCGTCGAGCCGCAACAAGGGCTTGAGCGGCAAGAGAGTCTCGATGGTGGCGCTGAGCCGGGGGATGCGCCCGCTATGTTGCAGCGGCTCAATCGAATCGACAAAGAAGGCAACATGAGTCTGCGGCACGGTGCGCTGGGCCACGTTGATCACCTCGTTCCAACTGGCCCCTGCCGCCGCTGCCTGCGCCGCCTGCAACACGATCAGGCCCAGGCCCATGCTGATCGCCTGCGAGTCGAGCACGGACACCGGGAAGGCCCGCGAACCGAAGGCCTCCCGCGCGGTGGTCGCCGCTGCAAAGGTGCCGCTCAGGCGGGCCGACAGGTGGATCGAGACGATGCCGTCAGCAATACGTTCGCGCTGGATCTGCCGGTAGACCTGCTCGAACGCTTCGGGCGTGGGGGCCGACGTGTAGGGGGCCGGTTCGGTGCGCGGCAAGGCCGCCACCAGGTGGAGATATTCGTCGGTGGTCAGGTTCACGCGATCCAGGTAGATTTTGTCGCCCACATGAATGTTGACCGGGACGACGGTGATATTGTATTGCCGGATCAGCGCCTCTGGTAGATCACAGGTGCTATCGGTGATAACCCGGACGGTTGACATAAAGGCGCTCCTAGCGTTAGACCCTGCATGGCTTCCTGGCAGAGAGGCAGGTTGTGAGAGACGACAAGAGCCAAGACCACTCGGCCCCGGCGGGAGCCGTGCAGGGTTCCTGGCTCTGGCGGCGCGGCGGCTACTCCGCAGAAATCAAGTAGGCGTAGAAGGGCTGGCCGCCATCGATTACTTCGACCTCCTGGTCGGGATACTCTTCGCGCACCTGCTCGGCAAAGGCCTGGGCAGCGGCGGCATCCTTATCCTGGCCGTAATAGATGGTGACGATCTCCCGGTCGGTCGTGTGCATCCGTTTGAGCAGGTCCCCGGCCACTTCCTCTTCGTTCGCGCCGGCCACCACCAGCGCCCCGTTGTGCAGCCCGATCACATCGCCCACTTTCACTGTGACCCCGTTCAGCGTCACATCGCGCACGGCGGTGGTGATCTCGCCGGTTTCGACGGCGGCTGCTGCCTGCTCCATGGCGCGGGCGTTGGTCTCGATGTCGGCGTCATAGTTGAAGGCGACCAGGGAGGCCATGCCCTGGGGGATTGTTTCGGTGGGGACCACGATCACCCGCTTGCGGGTGAGGGCCTGGGTCTGCTTGGCCGCCATGATGATGTTACCGTTATTCGGCAAGATGATCACTTCGGTGTGCGGCAGGGCCTCGACGGCGCGCAGGAGTTCTTCGGTGCTGGGGTTCATCGTCTGCCCGCCCTCGATCAGCGCCGTCGCGCCCATGCTCTCGAAGGCTTTGCGCAGCCCCGCGCCCACCACCACGGCCAGGGTGGCCGTGCCGCTCACCTCGGCGGTGCTGGCGCGGGCCTGGGTGGGTGGCGTGGGGGCGGCGTCGGCGGCAGCATGGACCGACATATATTCGTCGTGCTGCTCCTGCATGTCAGTGATCGCTACCTGGCGCAGGCTGCCCAGGGCGGTGGCGTAGTTCAAAACGGTGCCGGGCTGCTCGGTGTGGATATGCACCTTGATCAGCCGCTCGTCCCCGACGATGACCGCCGAGTCGCCCATCGCGGCGAGGCGACGGCGGATCTCCGGGAAGTCCAGTTCTTTGCCGACCAGGATGAAGTTGGTGCAGTAGCCATACTCGCCATGCTCGATATGGACGATGCCTTCCGCCTCGGTCTGGTCCAGATCGGGGTCGTCGGCGGGGCCTTCCACCGATTCGCCGTGCCCATAGCGGACAATGCCTTCCAGCAGCACCAGCAAGCCCTGCCCGCCGCTGTCCACCACCCCGGCATCGCGCAGCTTGTCCAGCAGTTCGGGCGTGCGGGCCACCGAGCGCCGCCCGGCTTCCATCGTCTGCTCCAGCACGAACATCAGCTCCGGCTTTTCAGCCACAGCGGCGTCCGCGCCCTCGGCCATCTCGCGGATCACCGTCAGCATCGTCCCTTCGACCGGCTTGAGCACGGCCTGGTAGGCGGTCGCCGCCGCGTCGCGCAACGCCTCGGCAAATCCTGCCGCCGTCAGGTGGGCGCTGCCTTTCAGCCCCCGGCTGAAGCCGCGGAACACCTGCGACAGGATGACCCCCGAATTGCCCCGCGCGCCCATCAGCGCGCCGTGGGACATCGCCCCGGCAATGTCGGTGACCGAGTGGCTGGGCGACTCGGCCACCGTTTTGTAGGCGGCCTGCATCGTCAGCGACATATTGGTGCCGGTATCGCCGTCGGGCACGGGGAAGACGTTCAGCGCGTTAATCGCCGCGCTATGGCGGTTGAGCCAGGTAGTAGCAGCGGCCATGGCGTGCTTCCACTGCTGGCCGTCCCAGCTTACTCCGGTGGGGGCCGCGCCGGGGCTATCCTGGGCGGCGGCTTTCCCGTTGGTGGAGGGCCGCCCCGTTGCATTCTCCTGCTGAGTCCGTTCGACCACTAGCTCGTTCCTCTCTGGTGCGAAAATAGGCGGCGGGGTGGCGGAGGGTGGCGCGCCCCGCCGGCTGCGCCCGCGCCCGGTCCCTGAGGGCGTTACTTGCTGACGCGAATCCCCTGCACGTTGACGTTCACCTCGACCACCGGCATCTCCAACGCCGACTCGACGGCGAACTTCACACTGCTCATCAGGTTGTACGCGACTTCCGAGATCCGTGTGCCGTATTCCAGGATCACAAACAGATCGATCACAATCCGCTCGTCGGTAAACGTCACCTGCACGCCCTTATGTTGCTCGTCGCGGCGCAGCAGTTCGGCCAGGCCGGGGCGCGAGTGGCGCGAGGCGAGGCCGACCACGCCATAGCTCTGCTCGATCGCCCGGCTGGCGAGGGTCGCGACCGCCTGCGGCGTCACCTCCACCCGGCCTGGCGGGGGCGTGGCTGCGCCGTCGGTGGCTCCCGCCGGGGCCGTGCCGTTGCTGCGCGGTGGGCTGGGATCGTTCGTGGAACCTGGCGGCGGTGTGGCGCGGGTGTTCCCGCCCCGCCGGGCGGCATGATTGGTCACAGTTATGGTCCTTAGTTGCGTCAGAGGATGCGGGGTCTCTGGGTAGCCCATAGACGGCCCTTGCATAACCGGCGGATCTATGGTATCATACACGTCTGGGGCCTGCAAACCGGCTTATGTGCTGATGCGCCTTGTTCGGGGCAATTAATACATGCGGTTGCCTGGCACCATGATACAGCAAAACTGAGGTTTCGTAAAGGGGGTTGGGTAAATTGGCCGGTACAGGTACTTGTGAGGTCTGTGGGAAGCACGTCCAGTTCGGGCACAACGTCAGCCATGCGAAGAATCGCACGGCGCGGCAGTGGACTCCGAACATTCAGACGGCGCGGTTGGCGGTCAACGGCACGTATCGCCAGGTCCGCATTTGCACGCGCTGTCTACGTACCCTCAGCAAGACCGAAAAGTAAGCGTCCCCCGTCCGTAGCGGGCCGCCCGTCTGGTTGATGGGCGGCCCGCTACGGGCGCACGGGCCTTTCTCTTCTTTATATAGCGGGGGGGGCCGGCGTTTTTGAGGCAGCCCCCCCGGAGTTG
>JBBSAN010000383.1:0-6687 GCA_038252265.1 Chloroflexia bacterium | reverse complement strand
TTCGGGGACGTTTTTGCGCAGCCACCAGGCCGCCGCGACCGTCTCCATCGTCAGCACGTCGCCCGCACAGGCCAGCACCACGTCTGGCTCTTCGCCGTTGTCGTTGCTGGCCCATTGCCAGATCGAGGCACCCTTTTCGCAGTGGTCGATGGCGGCCTCCTGGGAGAGCCATTGTAGCTGCGGCTGCTTATCGATCACGATCAGGTTGACATAGTTGCGGCTGCGGAAGCAGTGATCGGCCACCGAGAGCAAGCAGTTAGCATCGGGCGGCAAATAGATGCGGGCCACGGTGCCGCGCTTGGAGAGCATCACGTCGATCAGGCCCGGTCCCTGGTGGCTGAACCCGTTGTGGTCGTTGCGCCAACAGGTGGAGGTGAGCAGGATATTCAGCGAGGCGATCGACTCACGCCAGGGCAGATTGATCGCTTCTTCCATCCACTTGGTGTGCTGCACCGTCATCGAGGCCGAGACCATCGCGAACGCCTCGTAGGTGGCGAACAACCCGTGACGGCCCGTCAGCAGATAGCCTTCCAGCCAGCCCTCGCAGTTGTGCTCACTGAGGATCTCCATCACCCGGCCAGAGGGCGACACGCGGTCATCAATAGAGAGGGTAGGGCCGACGAAACAGCGGGTTTCGACATCGAATACGCTACCCAGCCGGTTCGAGTTGGTCTCGTCGGGGCAGAACAGGCGGAAGTTAGCCTCTTTCGCGTTGTTAACGAAGATATCACGCATGAATTGGCCGAGCTGGCGCGTGGACTCCGCCCGGATGGTGGCGGGCTTCGGCACCTCCAGCGCATACTGGCGGAAGTCGGGCAGGCGCAGGGTTTCCAGCAGCTTGCCGCCGTTGGCGTGGGGGTTGGCCCCCATGCGCCGCTGGCCGCGCGGGGCGAGGGCGGCGAGTTCGGGAATGAGCCGCCCGTTGTCGTCAAACAACTCTTCGGGCTTGTAGCTGCGCATCCAGGCTTCAAGTTCCTCCAACTGCCCGGGCCGGTGCAGCACGTCGCCCAACGGCACCTGGTGGGCGCGGAAGGTGCCCTCGACGGGTACGCCGCCCACTTCTTTAGGACCGGTCCAGCCTTTGGGGGTGCGCAGGACAATAGCGGGCCAGCGCGGGCGGTCGGTCACCCCGTCGCGGCGGGCCTCCTCCTGGATGCTGCGGATGCGGGCGTAGCAGGCGTCAAGCGTGACCGCGAACTCCTGGTGGACCCGCGCCGGATCGTCGCCTTCGACAAAGTACACGTCGTAGCCGCAGCCGGTGAGCAGCGCCTGCACATCCGCGTCTGAACTGCGCCCCAGGATGGTCGGCCCGGCGATCTTGTAGCCGTTGAGGTGGAGGATGGGCAGTACCGCCCCGTCCCGCGCCGGGTTGAGGAAGCTGGTGCCACGCCATGATCCCATCAGCGGGCCGGTTTCGGCCTCACCATCTCCGACCACCGCCGCGACGATCAGGTTAGGGTTATCGAACGCGGCCCCGAAGGCATGGGTCAGCACGTACCCGAGTTCGCCGCCTTCGTGGATCGAGCCGGGCGTGGTTACGCTGACATGGCTGGGGATGCCGCCAGGGGCCGAGAACTGGCGGAACAGCCGCCGCATCCCGGCGACGTCCTGAGTGATCTCCGGGTAGATGTTCGAGTAGGTGCCTTCCAGGTAAACGTTCGCCACGATCGCCGGGCCGCCGTGGCCGGGACCGGCCAGGTAGATCACATCCACATCCTGCTCTTTGATCAGCCGGTTCAAGTGGACATAGATCAGGCTGAGGCCCGGTGACGTGCCCCAGTGGCCCAGCAGGCGCGGCTTAATATGCTCCGGGCGCAGCGGTTCGCGCAGCAGTGGGTTGGCCTGGAGATAAATCTGGCCGATGGTCAGGTAGTTCGTGGCGGCCCAGTAGCGCTGCATCTTGTCCAGCATCTCCGGGGATAGTGGCCCCTGGATCGGATCCTGTTCCACCGGAGGCGGCGTGTCCCCCTCGATCTTTACCACACTTGACACGGCGGGATCATATACGTACATGATGACTTCCTCTCTTCTATTCGTGCGATAGTTGTCCTCTGAGAATACATATCCCTTCTGACCACTCCTGTACTCTTCACAAGGGTAGGGGAGCATGTGATCCATTGATTCGCCGACCAAACACACACTTGCTCTAACGAAGTTACGCCGTTGTTCCTCGCTGCCGGCGATAGCGACGGATCAGGGTATTGGTCGAACCATCGTGCTTCAGCTTCGGTTCGTCTTTGCTCTCTAACTCTCCGACAATTTGCTTGGCAAGGACTTTGCCCAGTTCGACGCCCCATTGGTCGAACGAGTCCACACCCCAGATGACGCCCTGGGTAAAGGTGCTATGTTCGTAGAGCGCGATCAGTGCGCCCAACGTTTCGGGGGTCAGCCGCTCGGCCAGGATCGTGCTGGTCGGGTGGTTGCCGGGGAAGGTCCGCGCCGCCACCAGCGTGCCCGTCGTCCCCTCGGCCCGCACTTCGTCGGCGGTCTTGCCAAAGGCCAGCGCCTCGGTTTGAGCGAACAGGTTCGCCATCAGATAATCGTGGTGCGGGCCAAGCGGGTTCAACGTCTGGCAGAAGCCAATGAAGTCGCAGGGGATCAGCTTCGTCCCCTGGTGGATCAACTGGTAGAACGAATGCTGCCCGTTGGTGCCCGGCTCGCCCCAGAAGATCTGCCCGGTCTGGTAATCGACCGCCACCCCATCGAGCGTAACCTGCTTGCCGTTGCTCTCCATCGTCAACTGCTGCAAGTAGGCCGGGAAGCGCTTCAGATACTGGTCGTAGGGCAAGACGGCAACCGTTTCGGCTCCGAAGAAGTTATTGTACCAGACACCGAGTACTCCCATCAACACCGGCAGGTTGCGCTCGAACGGCGTGGTGCGGAAGTGCTCATCCATCGCGTGGAACCCGGCCAGCAGGGCGCGGAAGTTGTCCGGCCCCACGGCGATCATCGTGGAAAGACCGATGGCGGCATCCATCGAATAACGCCCACCGACCCAGTCCCAGAACTGGAACATATTGGCCGTGTCGATACCGAACTTTGCCACCTCTGCGGCGTTGGTTGAGACAGCGACGAAATGCCTGGCAACCGCCTGCTCATCGTGCAGCGTGCCCAGCAGCCAGGCGCGGGCCGATTGGGCGTTCGCCATCGTCTCCAGGGTGGTGAAGGTCTTGGACGAGACGATGACCAGCGTTTCCGCCGGGTCCAGATCGCGGGTGGCTTCCACCAGATCGGTGCCGTCCACATTCGAGACAAAGCGACAGGTCAGATTGCGGTCGCTGTAGGCGCGCAACGCCTCGTAGGCCATCACCGGTCCGAGGTCGGAGCCGCCGATCCCGATGTTGATCACGTTGCGGATACGCTTGCCGGTGTAGCCGGTCCATGCCCCGCTGCGGACCCGGTCGGCAAAGTCGGCCATCTGGTCCAGCACCTTATGCACTTCGGGCACCACGTTGACCCCGTCGGTGGTGATCGTGGTGTCGCGGGGGGCGCGCAGGGCCACATGGAGCACGGCCCGGCCCTCGGTCGTGTTGATCTTCTCGCCCCCGAACATCGCGTCGATTCGGGCGCGCAGGCCGGACTCCTCGGCCAACTGCACCAGCAGCCGCATCGTATCGTCGGTGACCCGGTGCTTCGAGTAGTCAAAATACAGCCCCACCCCTTCGGCGGTCAGGCGCTCCCCCCGCGCCGGATCGTCCGCAAACAGGGATCGGAGATGGGTGTCTTTGATTGTTTGATAGTGCGCCGTGAGCGCCTGCCAGGCAGGCCGCTGGGTTAATGGGGTGCCGGTGGTTGTCGTCATACGCTGCCTCCTCCAGAAGATGCCGATATTTAGTGCTGGCTGGATCGTGTTGCAGCACAAATGAGGCCACCAAATACGCAGCAAGCACAAAAACAGACTTCGTATTGGATGGCTTATTCACCGTTTCAGGGCTGAGGAGATCGCTATGGGGATGGTATAGGGATAACGGTTTCAGGAGTTGGGGTTACCCATTGATGGGCCGCAACATCTACAGCCAGTAGCTCACCCGCTGTGGATCGTAGAATGACCGTTGTTCCCTGGATATCAATGATCCCAACCGCGCCAACCGCTAGAGGTAGGTAATAAAGGTCATCGTGAACCGGGTTATCGGGGTCCCCGGTTTGGGTTTCCACGATGAGAATCCCTGCGTCGGAGGCGAGATCCTTAACGCGCCCCGCACACAGGCGCATTTTCTCGCCCGCAATCTCACCATGCCAGGCATTTACGGTGCGGATCATATTGCAGGGTGGCTCAATAGACGGGATATCAAAGAGTGTACCCTGACCCAGCACATGGCCTGGGATGACATGCGTCGGCGCGGGAGGATGGGTCGGGTCCTTGAGGGAACGCGGGTCAAATCCTGGCGGTGTTGGATAGATGGCGATGGCCGTATTGAGCGCCTGCGACCAGAGGCTACTCTTTTGCTCTCGTTCTGCTTGATACACAGGCAAATCTGACCGGGGTGTGAGTGTTGGCAGCCGCTGAAAAACAGCCTGGGCGGTAGCCTCCAGCGCATTGTTGTAGCGGAGGCTGATCTCCGCAGTGCTTAATGCGGTGGGAGTGGGAGATCTGGTCGGATCGGCGGATGCAGACGCGGTAGCGGCATGTAGAGTGGAAGATTGTCTAACCGCACTAATGGTGATCACGACGACAGCAAGCAAAAGGAAGACCGCCAGAGACCAAGTTTTCAATTGAACCATTGGCATATCTGGTTTCACCGATCTATCCTCCGCCATATACCATCATAATACCATACCGTGCAAAGGGGCTAGAACAGGCGCTGTTCCAGCAGGGCGCGTTCGGCGGGGTTGGTGGTCAGGGTAAGGGCCTGGGCATCGGCGGCGCGAGCCTCATCGGGGCGGTCGAGTGCCCGCAGGAAGTCGGCGCGAGTGGCGTGGTAGAGGTGATAGCGGGCGAGATCATCGGCCAGCGACTCCACTTCGGCCAGGGCCACCGCCGGGCCGACCACATAGCGGTAGGCAATCGCCCGGTTCAGCCGCACCACCGGCGACGGCACCCAATGCAGCAACCCGGTGTAGAGCAGGCAGATCTGGGTCCAGTCGGTGGCTTCCCAGGTGGGGGCCTCGGCGTGGCAGGCTGCAATCGCCGCCTGAAGCTGGTAGGGACCGGGGCGGCGCATCAGCAGCGCCTGGGCCACGAGGTCGCCCGCCGCCGCGATGGCCGTGTGGTCCCAGCGCGCCCGGTCCTGGTCACGCAAGAGCACCAGTTGGCCCGCCGCGTCGAAGCGGGTCGCCGCCCGCGCCTGGTGCAGACGCATCAGGGCCAGCAGCCCCAGCGCTTCCGGCTCGTTGGGCAGCAGTTGGACCAGCACCCCGGCCAGCCAGGCCGCATCGTCGGCCAAATCGCGCCGCGCCGGTGCGCCCTGCGTTGCTAGGTAGCCCTCGTTGAACAGCAGGTAGAGGACGGTCAGCACGCCGTTGAGCCGCGCCTGGAGGTCGGCCCCCTCCGGCACGCGGTAGGGGATGCGCGCCGCCACGATCTTGCGCTTGGCCCGCACAATCCGCTGGGCCATCGTCGCCTCGCTGACCAGGAAGGCGCGGGCAATTTCGGCGGTGGTCAGGCCACAGACAGCGCGTAAGGTCAGGGCGAGTTGGGCCTCGCGGGCCAGCGCCGGGTGGCAGCAGGTGAAGATCAGCCGCAGCCGGTCGTCCATCTCGCGCACGGTGGTCAGCACCGGCGAGTTGTCCAGCAGGGCCAGTTTTTCCCAGTAGCGGGTTTCACGCCGCCAGCGGTCCACAGCTTTACGCCGCGCCGTGGTCAGCAGCCACGCACCGGGGCGGTCCGGGATGCCCTCCTGCGGCCAGTGTTCCAGCGCCGCCAGGAGGGCATCCTGCACCAGGTCCTCGGCCTTGTCGAAATCGCCGAGGAGCCGGACCAGCGACGCGGTGAGCCGGCCCGCCTCTTCCCGGAAGATCCGGGCGAGGGCCGCATCGGTGGCGAGCCGGGTCGCGTCGTCGGTCATCACATCTCGATGATGGGCCGGATCTCCACCCGGTCGCCGGGCGGCCAGCTCTGGGCCAGGGCGATCGCGGCATCGAGATCGGGTACATCAATAATGGCGTAGCCGCCGACGTTCTCTTTGGCTTCCATGAACGGGCCGTCGGTGACCATCGGCTGGCCGTTTTCGCGCCACACGGTGGTGGCGGTGCGGGCCGGTTGCAGTTGGTGGCCGGCCACGATCTGGCCCGCCTGCGTGCGCTCGCCCCACCACTGCCCGATGGTCTGATACATCTCGGCCACCTTCGGATCGCTCATGTCACCCATCTCATCGCCTAGCAAGAACAGCATATATTTCATCGTTGTCTCCTTCATCCTATATCGTGCTCATCGTAGCCGTGCGGGTCAAATCCCCCGCTCACCAAATACGACGAACGACGATTCGCGAATTCGACAACTTCCTCGATCATGGTGGGCCAATTTTTGGAATTGCTTTCCGGTCTACTTTAGCAGACTCATCCGGTTTCTGCAAACGCGCTGCTAGGCTAGAACAAGGTTTGTTGGTACTTAGCTCGACTGCTCTGAAATACTAACCCCCAGCGGCCGCCGCAGCGGGGGTCACCGTCACGGTGAAGCCGAGTTGCTCCATCTGGTGGATGAGGCGCCGGGCTTTCATCTCCGTGTTCCCGTGGCGGTCGAGATAATCT
>JBBSAN010000382.1:0-6690 GCA_038252265.1 Chloroflexia bacterium | reverse complement strand
GGAAATTATCGCATGGACCAGCGCAAAGCAACCTAAAGCAACTTACTATAAGCACAAAGTCTGCGATTGCTACGTGCAGATTTCCGCCATGTATTTTCCCGCCGTTCCAGGCGTGGCTTCGGCTTAAGTGCGGTTGTAGTATTAGGCACAGTTTCACTCCCGTTGCGGCCAGGCATAGCGCGTTTTCGTAACTTGGTCCAGTTTGGGCGAAAATCATCCTGCCCATGCCTAACTTAGATGCACCAGCCCTGATTTGCTACCCTGTTATAAAGCCATATACATGTAGGACACACCTCCGCTGATAGATAGCCGAGCATCCCCGCCCTTGCAGACGCTCGGCTATCTACCAGCGGAGGTGTATCCTACAACTACTTAAAATGATTAGGACAGGATCTCAGGACAGGATCAGGAGTGCTGGTGCCTACACTATCTCACTGGCGCATCCTAAGCAAAGACCCAGAATTACTACCGCCATATTTAAATAGCTATGGTAAGTAAGGTTTCAAGCCGGTAGTAACTTCTTTTAGGAAAGACGTAGCAATGATTCGTTCGCTCGATGCTTCATCCATTAGACTGGAGTCGGATTTATCTACAGCATCTGCCATCAAATAGGCCATTTTATCCCAATGGATGTTCGCTTCAATCCACTTAGCGTGTATAGCAGAAAATTTAGTAGGTGGATTATAATCATGAACCTCCTTATCTAAAATTACGAGCAAAGCCAATTGTACACCTATGGACCGATTAGTTGCACGATCGCCGGGCACCCAATTTGTGAGTAAGTCTGATATATTGCCGAATATGTTAATGTACTGTTTTGTCCACCCTGTTGCCGTATCTATGTAATCTTGATCTTCGCTAGTAAATATGGCTAAGGCCGTAGTAGTTGCCTTAGCAGATCGGGCCTCAGTAGTTGCAAGTGCATTGCTCGCTTTTGTCTCAGCAGTTGCAGTCGCGTTGTTAGCTTTTGCCGACTTGGCTGCCTCGGCAGTAAGTTGTGCTACGGCGACTGCCGTCTCTGTACTGGCTGCCAGGGTCACAGCGGTAGCCTGCGCCTGGACTGACGTTGCCAAATCAAATATTGATTGTTCAGACTCCTTATTTATACGTGAGACATGCAATTGCTGAGGCAGCGCAGCACTTGTCAAGTCGAAAATGAGTAGTGCATGAGCTACACCACCAGACGGTACATTTGCGCTAAACTCATCCCGGCTCTCTGCTTTCATAATAGCCGAAATTTGCCCCCAAGTGAGTCCTTCTGCGCGAGTAGCTTCCTTGTTATCTGTGTCATATAGGGTAAATGCAAACTGAGATTCTAGAGTACTATCAGCCGTTCCCGTGTTCTTTGCGTCGAGCCACAACAGCCAGAAGCGCCCACTCGGAGCGTAAACTTCGTTGTCCAGGGTGCGTATTCGAGTACGCGCTTCCACTCTACCCACAGAAAGCAACCAACCAGGAGGATTCGCAGTATCTTGCATAGACAAGACAGGAACCGGAGTTGGCGATGGGGGCGGCAATGTAGGTACGGCAGTTTCAGTAGGAGGCACAGCAGTTTCAGTAGGAGGGACAGGCGTGGTGGTCGTCATTACGGCAGCAGGTGTGGCGGTCACAACAATTATAATAGGAGTTTGAGTAGCGGAATCACTACAACCAACAGCCACAATCAAGAGCACGAATACTGCAAATAGCAAACGGATATGCACTGTAGTACCTCCAAACATTCATGGGGAACCAGCAGAGTTACAGTCAGGAGCCAGAGTTACCAATACCGCTGGTACAAGAGCAAATACATTAATAAGGATGTCTAATACGAAAGGATTATAGCAGATAATTTGTACTAAGGCAATAGGCTATATGTCCTATTCGGAATCTAATAACCCGCCTGAAAAACAATTTCTCCAAAATCTACTTCGTGTGTTGAACCGTTCAATCCCAAAATGAAAGATTGACCCCAATCCTGCGCCCACGAGGGCCGAGATTAGGGTCAGTAGTTTTCTATTTGAGAGCTTGTCAGGAAAAAGGAATTACCGGTGGGGCGTGGGCACGGCGGTGGCGGGGACGACCGTGCCGGTCAGGGTGGCGGTGCCGGTGATCGCCGGGGTCGGGGTGGGCGTGGGGGTCCAGATGGTGCCTTTGACCGACATCGCCAGCTTGACGGTGGCCCCCTTCCAGGGATAGGAGACGTTTTCGCCGTCGTTCTTACCGTAGCCGTCTTTGCCGAACTTGTTGCCGTAGGGGTCGTTGACCAGCAGGTAGCCCCCGTTGGTGTAGCCACGGGCAACGATGATGTGGCCGTCGGCGGTCAGGCTGGTGCCCAGGATCACCGGGTAGCCCTTGTCCAGCGCCGCCGTGATCCCGGCCCACGAGGCCGAGATCAGGTCGGTCTTGAGGTCATAGAGCTTGAGCACGTCCTGCATCGCTTCCCAGTGGGCCAGGCCGTCGGGGAAGACGATGCTGCCATATAGCCCGGCTACCTTGTGCCCGGCGGGGTCCATCGTCACATGGCTGAAGGCCCGGCCCTTATAGCTGAACGGGGCGGTGATGTACTGGGCGAAGTCGCGGCCCGGATGCGCGACGGGGCTGCCGGTGCCGCCCTTCTGGCTGCTCGGCACGCTGTAGGCCTTGACGTTCTTCGCCTCCAGCGGCCAGGGGTCCAGCCGCCCATAGTAGCTAAGCACCATCGCCACCGAGGTCGGGCCGCAGGCCCAGTTACCGTTGACGCTGTTGGCGGTGTCCCACACCTGATTGATGTAGGGGATGGGGAGGTTCTTGTTCTCGGTGCCCGCGACGGCGGCGGTACCTACCTTGCGGCTGGCGGTCAGTACCGCGCGCTGCATATCGGCGGTGATGATCGTCGTGGCCGGGGCGAGGCCCGCGTTGGCGAAGACGGCATAGCGGCTATCTGCCGACCAGGCGATCGGCTGGGAGCGCACCAGGCTATCGGAGAGAGCAATCCGCTTGCCGCTGCCGACCGCGAACCACCATGCTGCCGCTTGCTTGCCGCCCGACGCGAACAGGTGCGTGCCGTCCTGGCTCCAGGCCAGCAGATCGGGGCGCGGCGTGTCGCCGTTCAGCAGGGCAAACGCCGCGCCATCGTCCAGACCGACGACCAACACAGGCTTATCGGTAGTGGGGGCCAGGTTGCCGACCTTCGCCGTGGTCAGGGGCGGGACAACCGGCGGGGCGGGTGCGGCGGGCACCGGCGTCACCGGTTCGGGTGCCGCGCCGGGCGACGGCGGCACCGCCGTGGCCTCGGCAGGAGGTGCTGGCGGAGGCGGGGCCGGGGTCGGCACGGTGGCGGGCAGCAGGGTCAGGTCGCCGCTTGCCAGGGCCGCGATCCGCACGAGCGCAGGCGTAGTGCCACTGACTACCGACGCGGCCCAGACGCGGAAAGTGTCGAACAGCAGGCCGGGACTCTTCTTCGTCGGCGCGATGCTTTGCAACACCGACCGCGGCTTCCCGCCCAGCGGCAGGTACATCAGATCGAGGATGGGGTCGTCGCTCCCGGCCACATCTTCTTGCCGCTCGAAATAGAAGCCGCTGCTGTCCGGTGCCCAGGCGACGAACCGGTCATCGAGTTGGGCGCTCAACACCTTGCGCTGGTTCTTGCCGTTGGCGTCCACCACCCAGACCGAGCCATAGCCGGTATCGGGGTTGGGCATCGCCGGGGTGGTCCAGGTGAAGGCCAGACTCTTGCCGTTGGGTGCCCAGGCGAAGGCCCCGATACCCAGGTCGGGCGACTTGCTGAAGGTGATCGTCATCGCCGTGCGCGCTTTGATGTCGAACAGGCGCAGGCTGCTGCCGTTGTTCTTGTCGCCGGTGACCCGATAAGCCACCCGTGCGCCATCGGGAGAGATGCGAGCCACGGCATCGCTGATGCCGGTGCCGGGGACCGCCGTGGTGCCGAGCCGCTTGTCCTTGCCCGCATCATACAGCATCAGGTCATAGCTGTTCGGCCCGCTGGTGACAATATAGGCGTAACGGGGGAGGCTGATCGCCGCCTCGGTGGGCACCGGGCGGATCACAATGGCCGCGCTGACCACCGCCAGCGCCAGCCCCAGGCGCAACAGGAGCGTGCCCTGGCGGTGATAGGTGGCACGCAGGCGGATCAATCCGGCCAGTAAAAACACAAGCAGGAGGACGATCGCGGCGGGCATCAGCAAGTCCGTCGTGGTGGAGAACGGCATCAGGTTTCCTGGTCGGGTAGGACGGCCCGTGGCAACGAGGGGGCCGTCCGGCTCTCCTTGTTGCGGCGATTATACTAAATGGATGGGGCAGAGTCAAGAAAATTCGCGGGCAAATCCGGGCGTTTGCCACTGAATCAGGCATGATCCGCGTACGTTCCGGACTGGCCTGGTGGTCAGAAGGCAAAATTAGCCTGTTCGGGGGAAAGAGGGCGCGCCTGTGGTGAATAGGGCGGTGCCGGCGGGGATGGTCATTGCGGGTCGGTGGCCTTTTTCAAGACGCCCCGCGCAATCCGCAAACCGCCGACCCCCAGGATGCTCGCGGTCATGCGCCGGGCACGGGTCTGGAAGAGCGCCAGCTCCGCCGGATCGACGGCTGGCCCCGCCTGTTCAAGCATCTCCAGCACCACAGCGCTGATCACCGCCGGGACGTGGGAAAGCTGGCGAGGGTCGGCACCCCGCGCAATGCTCTGTTCGATCACGGCTTCGGCCTCGCGGGCATGGCGCATCAGATCATTGGTCAGGACGGTATCGCACCACTGGTCGTAAGCAGCCCCTGCGGCCATCGCCAGTTGGTCTGCGGGCCGTTGCCGGTAGTCGGGCAATTCGTCGCAGATCCGTTGGACGATCTGCGTCACTATCTCTGGCCGCTTTTGCTCCAGCCAATGCGCGACTGATTTCACGGCGGGTACTCTCCCAATCTGCCTACGCTTGGGCGCTCATTAAGGTTTAGAATGTTACCGGCCACGCGATAGTTGGCCGGAATAGACGATCTTAGTATAGCACAACACACTGGACACCGCTAGACGTTCCGGATGGTAAAATGGGACAAAGTTGATCTGCGGAACAAATAGGATAGAATAGGGCTATGAAATCGAGGACACAACAACGCGCCGCCGGGTGGGTCACCCCCCACACCCTGGCCTACGGGGCGCTGGGGATCGGGATCCTCAGCCTGGGCATGTCGGCTATTTTTATCAAGTGGGCGGGTGTGCCGGGGGCGGTAGCCGCGCTGTATCGCGTCGCAATCGCCACCCTGATCCTGGCCGGGCCGTTCGCCTGGAGCGTGCGGCGGCAGGCGGCCCCCCTCCCCCGTCGAACCGTGCTGCTGGCCCTGCTCAGCGGCGTCTGGTTCGCGGGCGACCTGGGCCTCTGGAGCGAGTCGGTGCGCCACACCTCGGCGGCCAATGGGACCCTGCTGGGCAACCTGGCCCCACTGTGGGTGGCGCTGGGGGCGATGGTGCTGTGGAAGGCGCGCCTCCGGGCGATCTTCTGGGCCGGGTTGGGGCTGGCCTTTATCGGCGGGATCATCGTCGTCGGGCCGGACCTGCTGGCCGGGACCACGCTGGGCTACGGCGACGGCCTGGCCGTGATCGCCAGCACCTTCTACGCCACCTACATGCTGAACACGCAGCACAGCCGCCGCACCCTGGGCATCCTGACCTTTACCTGGCTCAGCGTGCTGGGCAGCACCATCGTCCTGCTGATCGCCTGCCTGGGGCTGGGGCTGCCGCTGGGGGGCTTTTCGGACCAGACCTGGCTGGCGCTGCTGGGCATGGGGCTGATGCCGCAGGTGGCGGGCTACCTGGCGATCAATTATGCGCTGGGCCATCTCCCCGCGCCCATCGTCTCGGTCACGCTGCTGGGGCAGCCGGTGGTCACGGCGCTGCTGGCGGTGCCGCTGTTGAGCGAGGGCCTGAGCGTGGAACAGATTGTCGGCGGCCTGATCGTGCTGGGCGGGATCTACCTGGCGAACCGCGCCAACAGACCGGCCCGCGTTCCGACCGTCGAGGCGGCTGCCGAAGCCCTGCCCTAGCGATGGGTGGAGCGCTGGTCCGGCTGCCGCCCGTAGCGTTGGGCCAGGTGGGTAATATAGGCGCGGTAGTCGGCGGCGACGGTCGGGCTTTCGATCATCAGCACGTTTTCGGCGTTCGTCTCGGCGTTGCGCGAGAAGTTGTAGCTGCCGGTGATCACGGTGTCGTCCACGATGATGATCTTGTTGTGCATGAAGTCGTGGATGCTGGTTGGCGTCCAGGGGGTCGTCACCTTGCCCACCAGATGGCCGTAGGCCACCAGTTCGTGGAAAGCCGGGATCTTCCAGGCGTTGCTCTCCACCCGCTCCCACTGCGCGAACACGCCTTCCATCTGCGTCCGGTCGTACACCCCGTCAATCGGGATGCGGTGCTGCTGGGCCTGGACCAGCGCATTGAGAATCGCGCCGGAGGTAATCACCGCGGCGCAGAGGGTAATCCGCCCACGCACCCCCTGGATGTGTTCGGCAATGTCGCGGTTGATGAACTTGCCCTCGCCGGGCGAAAAGTGGATTGTGGTCGTGGTCGGCGCGCCTTTGTAGCGCAGCGGCAACGGCCCGACATCGCGCTTCCCGGTGTTGTTCATCGTGCCCGTGCTCCACAATTCCTGGAAGTCCTGGGCGTAAGCCGCCGCCACGGGCTGCGAGGTAATCGTGAGGATATTGTTCTCTTGCAGCGCCCACGACTCGTCGGTG
>JBBSAN010000381.1:0-6690 GCA_038252265.1 Chloroflexia bacterium | reverse complement strand
TTGCGGCGGGCGAGCGCTTCCCAGGTGGGGTAGGCGAGGGGATAGGGCACCCAGGGGTTCCCCTTGTCGGCATTATACTCGACCAGCAGCAGCCGCCCGCCTTCGCGCAGGTAGCCACGCACCCGCTGGAGCACTGCGTCTTTTTGTCGCTGGAAGTGGAGCGAGTTCGCCATTACCACGCCGTCCAGGGGCGGCAGCGCCAGGGGACGGGTGAAGTCGGCGGTGATATAATGCACGTCCACGCCGGGAAAGAGTGTACGCATCCCGCGCTCTTGCTCGCGCAGCGCGCTGCTATCTTTGTCTACCGAGTAGATCTGGCCGGTGGGGCCGATCAGATCGGCCAGCGCCAACGTAAACGCCCCGGCCCCCGACCCCAGGTCGGCCCACACACCGCCCGGCCCCGGCACTCCGGCGCGCAATAAGCCGACGTGATCGGCGTGGTTCATGGTCGCTCCTGCGTGCTGCGTGATGCGTGATGCGTGATGGTGATGCGTGCTGCATGGTAAGGAGTGTTGGCGCGCTTTAATAGCGGAACCGTGCTTCTTCGCCCTTTATATGTAATAAGAATTCGGTGATATCGTTACCCCCATCGAGGGCACCGATGCACAATCCAAGCTCATCAATGCGCGAATAAGCGGTTTCCCAATCAGCCCAGTCTTTATCGTCGTCCCGCTCTTGTTCAAGCAGCTTTAGCTCTTCATCGAATAGAGGACGAAACGGCTCAAAGGCAGGGGTTGCCTCGAATTTGCACATAAACCAGGGCTGGTCAATACCCACGATCTCCAACGTACCCAGCCGCTCGTATCCTCGTCTTAATGCAAACTTCGACATTAGCACCCCATTGTTCTGGCTGTTGACTAGCCCAAGCTGTCATCCTGAGCGCAGCGAAGGATCTTGTTGGCGGTCAACGGTGTTGAGGGAAGTGCCGGGCGCTTCGGTAGCGATCAAGCGGCCCGGACAAGATCCTTCGCTGCGCTCAGGATGACAGCTTGGGTCGGCCAGCCCTATCCGCCTAAGCATCACGCCTCACGCCTCACGCCTCACGCCTCACGCCCTCCCACCCCGCCGGGACGGTGGCCGGGTAGACAATGTCCGTCGCACCAAGGAAGGTGGCGAGGTTGGTGATGGCGGCGGCGATAGCCTGCGCGGCCTCGTCCGTCATCGGGGCGTCGGGTTCGGCGTAGAGCGCGTTGATCGTCAGGCGGTGATGTTTGCGGTCCATCGCCGGGTCGATGCGGCCAATCAGCCGGTCGCCGTGGAGGATGGGCAGGACGTAGTAGCCAAACTCGCGCTTGTCTTTGGGCACATAGATCTCAATGCGGTAGCGGAAATCCCAGAACCGTTCGGTGCGCGCCCGGTCGCAGATCAGGTTGTCGAACGGGGAGAGCAGTGTCGTGCGCGGCTCCCAATCGCCTGCCGCCAGCCGGTCCAGCAGCGGCAGGTCGTCGCGGTGGATGTAATAGGGGCCGGGCCAGGCGCGCTCACCGTCCACAATCTGCGCCGGGACGATCACGCCCTCGGCCTCCAGGTCGGCCAGGGTGGCGGCCAGGTGGGGATGGTGGCTGCGCGTGTAATGCAGATCGATCTCGACCGGGCGGGCCACACCCAGCGCCCGCAGCGCCTTCTGCGCGGAAAACCGGCCCACCTCGGCCTCGGTCCACGCCTCGCGGGGGGTCCAATCGGGCAGCACGCGCTCGGCCAGGTCCCACAGCCGTTGCGACCCGACCCGCCCGGCGACCAGCACCTCGCCGCCCACCCAGAGAAAATCGAGCATCCGGCCCACATTGCGGCCTCCGGTCCAGCCGCTGGAACTCCAGGCGACGGCGGATTTATCCTCGAAGGCGCGGGAGGGCAGGGGGCCATGAGCGCGTAACTCGTCCATGATATGGTCGTGCAACGCCGCGTTGTCGGTCATCCAGGTGTTGATCCGTTCCGACCAGACGGTGCCCCAGGTGCCGTGGCGGCGCATCCGGTAGGCGTGGACCGGGTAATCTTCGGTCAGCACGATCGCGGCGGCGTGCGCCCAGTACTCGAACAGCACCCGCTCCTCCCAGCGCAGAGTATCGAGCAGGGCCGGGTCATAGACGCCGATCCGGCTCCACAGCACCAGCAGTTGCGTGGGGGCGACAATGCTGGTCGGGTCGATCTGGAGGCAGCCCAGATCGCGGATCACGTCGAGCGCCCCGGCGATGGTGGGCGGGGCTGCGGGACCGGCCAGCCGCTGGCGGGTGATGGCGAGGCGGCGGGCCAGGGTGGGCGAGAGTGTCAGCATCGTCGGGTGGGGAATGGTGGCTTGTTGGGCCTTGGCAGCCCTGGCAGACTTGATCATGCGGCCTCCTCAAGGGGGGTGATGGTGACGGCGGCAAGGGGCAGGCCCAGGAACACGCCCAGCCGTTCGGCTTCGGCTCTGATCCCGGCCTGCGTGGCGGGGGAGGGCGGGGCGAACAGCGTCGCCTGGACGGTCAGCCCGGCCTTCCCCTTGTCCTGTTCCCAGACCCCGGCGATGCGGCCCTCGACCAGCACCACGGACGAGATCCAGCCCGCCGTGCGGTAGATGCGATCCTTGAACCGTTCGTCCAGGAAGAGGCGGCGGTGGCTGTGGGCGGCGAGGATGAACGGGTCGAACAGGGGCAGCAGCCGCACGGTGGACGGGGCGGCCAGTGCGTGGATTTGCTCCACGGTGCCGGCCAGTACCCAGGCTTTGCTCCCGGCGATCTCCACCGGCTCCAGTTCGCCGGTCAGGCTGTCGAAGGCGGCGCGGATCTCGCCGGGCTGCGACCCCCACCAGCGGGCGAAGTCGTCCCGCGTGGCCGGGCCATAGGTCGCCAGGAAGCGGCGGATGATCTCCTGGAGCGCGGCGGTGGGGTCCATCGCGGCCTCGTCGCCCGCCCGGCCCAACCACTGGTCGGGGCGGACAAAGGTGACCGCCTGCCCCTGGCTGGGGCCGAAGCAGAGATAGCCCCGGTAGGCGGCGGGCTTCAGCAGCGCGCCCCAGCCGGAGAGCAGCACCGCGCGCAAATGCGGCAGGCCCGATTGTTCAGCGAGGGTGGTGGCAAGTTGTTCCCGTGTCAGGCAGCGCCCATCCAGCGCCTGCCGCACCCCCTCGATGATCGCGTCGGCCTCCTCCAATGATTGCAGGCCGTGGTACTTCACCCAGGCCAGGTTGAGGTAGCTGGCGCGGGTGCTGAGCGCGGCGCGGTAGAGCGGGAATTCGCGGGCGGGCAGCAGGTGGAGGGTGCCGCGCATGGCCCAGGTCTTGACCAGGGTTCGGTCCTGCCAGAGCGCGTCGCGGATAGTATCGGGGGTGAGACCGTCCACCCGTGCCCCGGCGATCCCCTCCGCCGCCGACATCACCTGGGCGTGCAGGCCGCCGAGGGTGGTCACGACATCGAGCAGGGCCGGGCGGGCGGCGCGGTCCGACAAATACTGCCGCGACAGCCGCCAGGCGTGGAGTTGATCGAGCGTTATCGCGGGCATCCGGCCCTCCCGGTGCGGCGCGACTTCTGGGCTAAAGACATGCTAGATCCTCCGCAATTACTGCGAATGCGAACATCGGTTCTAGCATAACATTGCTTGCCGTAGCTGTCAATCGGGCCGGGGGTGGAATTTCGATCCTGATCGATTGGACAGTATACATGACTATTACAGTCATCTATAATAGCTTTATGGGTCTGACCCACGCCCACCCATAATCAGGAGGTATAGACATGGCTGTTTATCTGGTGACCGAGGCCGATTGGAAAGACAACCCGCCCGAAACGATCCAGGCGTTTGGCCGGGCAGCCCAACCAGCGGTGATCGCGCACGGCGGCAAGTTCCTGACCGTGCCCAACCGGCCTGAAGCGTTGGAAGGCGATTGGACCCCCCGCGTGCTCATGATTGCCGAATTTCCCGACGCGGAGGCCATTTAACGCCTGTGGGCCTCGTCCGAATACCAGGCGGCGGCAGCGATGCGCCGGGATGCCGGGGCCGTCTTCAAGATCGTCACCGTCGAAGGGGTCTGATCCCTTTGCCTGTCACGCCGCCTCCGGGGCTGCCGCCTCGGCAGGCGGCGCGGGCGGGTCGCGCAGGTCGCGCAGGGGCGAGAAGATCAGCCAGAGGGTGCTGAGCAGCAGCCCGCCGATGGCGATCCACAGCGTGGGCCGCATCCCGATCACCTCGCCCAGCCAGCCGCCGAGGAGCGCGCCCAGCGGGGCCAGCCCGCCGACCAGGAACTGCATACTGGCGTTGGCCCGGCCCAGCAGCCGGTCCGGCACCATCGCCTGGCGCAGGCTCTGTTCGTTGATGCTATGTACCGGCCAGGCGATATCCCCGATCACCTGCGTCGCCATCAAGATCCCGGCGACCAGCAGCGGCGGCCCCCCGACCAGCGGGATCATCGCGTTGACCGTGACGGCGAACAAGATCGCCCCGATGATGCTGCGCCCCACCCCCAGCCGCCGGGTGATCGGCCCGGTGACCAGCGCGCCAATGAACGCGCCGACCCCGCCTAGCCCGATCATCACCCCGACCAGCGCCGGGGGAATGCCCAGTTCTTTCACGCAATAGATGCTGTAGAGCACGCCGATGAAATTGCCGAAGAAGGTAAAGGTGGCTGCACTGCCCGCCAGCGCCCGCAAGATCGGCTGCCCCAGCACCAGCCGCAAGCCCTCGCTGATGTCGCGCCCCATATGCTGCCGCTCGGCGGCGGGCGGTGGCGGCGGTTCGGGGCTGCGGATCAGCCCGATGCCCAGCGCTGAGAGCAGGAACGACACGGCATCAATGAGGATGGCGAACGGCGCGCTGATCCCTTGGACGAGGAAGCCCGCCAGTGACGGCCCGCCGATCTCGGCCAGCGCGCTGCTGGCGCTGAGTTTGCTGTTGGCCTCGATCAGGTGCTGGCGCTGGACCAGAGACGGTAAGAGCGAGCCATAGGCCACGTCGAAAAAGACGGTGAGGATGCCGGTCAACGCGGCCACGACATAGAGCAGTTCGATCCGCAGCAGGCCCAGCGCCGCCGCCAGCGGGATCGTCCCCAGGATCAGCGCCCGGCCCAGGTCGGCCCCGATCAGGATCGGGCGGCGGCGCAGCCGGTCCACCCAGACCCCGGCCAGGAGGCCGAAGACCAGGATCGGCAGGCTGCCCAGCGCCGCCAGGATGCCCAGTTGCAGCGGGGTCGCGCCCAGGGTCAGGAAGGCCACGAACGGCAGCGCCGCCCCGGTGATATGGGAACCGAACTGGGACACCGTCTGCCCCAGCCACAGTTTCATAAAGTCGGCGTGCCGCCACAACCCGGTGGGTCGCCCGCGCATCCCCCTGTCTCCCTGCTGCTTCAGAGTGCGGCCCGCGTCGCCGCGTCCCGCCCGGCTGATCGTACCATGCCTGCTGGACGGCTGCATCCGCCTACAGGTGGAGATCCGATCCGTATTCGGTTGGGGAGGGCGGTGTACCTGACCACCCCAGGCTGTCATCCTGAGCGCAGTGAAGGATCTTCTTCAAGGTCAAAGGTGTTTGGGTAGGTCGAGATCTTCCCCCCGGCCTTGTCCGCAATATCCGACGATCTAGTATTACAACGAAAAGTCGTGCCTGGACCTGACAGTGGCTGCTCTGCACGATCGATCAGCCGCGGCTGAACTCAGACCAGTTTTGGCAGCCATCCGCAACTTCTCGTTGTAATACTAGACACCCGAACAAGATCCTGAGCGCAGCGAAGGATGACAGCTTGGGCTTAATTTAGTACCTTTTACAGCGCCAACAGGTACTTTAACGCCGGGCCAGGCGCTCGATGGTGCGGAGTTGCTGCTGGGTCGGCGTCGGGTCGGTCGGCTGGACGGGGGCCAGGTCGCGGGAGGCCGCCTCCGCTGTGGCAGGCTGTGCGGCGAGGGTGGCGTTGACCTGCATCAGCGAGGTGTACTGTTCGGTGACATTCTTGCGGGCACGGGACGAGAAGAGGTTCGCCGCCTGGTCCAGCGTGTCCCGCGATTGCTGGAGGATGCCGATCAGCGAGTGGACCGGGCCGGTGCCCGCGCCAATGATCAGACCGGTCACGAACACGCCGAACGCCCCGGCGGTGGTCGAGAGGCCCAGCAGTTGGAAGATGTTCAGGTTGGTGGCGAAGGCCATCGCCAGCCCCAGCCCCAGCCCCAGCAGCACCGACAGTGACTGCTTGATGCTCCGGTAGCGCTGCGAGTTGAGCGCGTCCAACTGTTGCGTCTGGGCATCTTTCAGCGTACTTTGCGCGTCATCCAGCTGTTTGACGATGTTGGCCCGCTCGGCCAGCGCTTGCAGCCAGGTTTGTTCGGTTTGGTGGGCCGCCGGGGTGGGGGCCGTTCCAGGCGCGATGAGCATTGCCTGGGCGGGGCGGGGGGGCAGCGTGCGGATCCGGTTTTCCACCTCCAGCGCCTGTTTTGCCAGGCTGTTCAGCGCCGCCTCGGCGTTGACGATCTGCCCTCGGACATAGGCGGCCCAGGTCTGGCCCAGGCCCAGCCCGGCGGCCACATGCTGCGCCGCGCTCTCGAAGTAGTTCCAGAGCATTTCGATGATCCGCTCGATGCTGGTGGACGCCGCCACCATCGGGGCCAGCAGCGTCGCCACGTCGGGCGAGGTGGTGGTGGCCGCCTGGCCGCCGGGGACGGCCAGCCCCGCCGCCGCCGTGTGGGGCGCGAACACGATCCACGCCACCGCCCCGAAAAACCCGATCCAGGTGATCTC
>JBBSAN010000380.1:0-6704 GCA_038252265.1 Chloroflexia bacterium | reverse complement strand
GGTGCCCCCCGCTTCACCCTTTGGCTCCCCCCGCCCACCCCGCGGGGGGGCGGGGGGGGGGGGGGTTGGGGGGGGGGGCGCGGGGGCGCGGGGGGGCGGCGTGGCCGTGGCCGGGCCATGCTGGTCGATGTTGACCCCTTCGGCCCGTAACGTCTGCTCCAACTCATCGATGTCAAAGTTCATGTTCTCGGCATCGGCGAGCGACGTGTCCACTGTCTGGCTGCTGCCGGGGTAGCCCAGGCCTTCCTCCTGCACGGCGCGATCATAGGCCGCGCTGTCGAAATTCATGTTCTCGACATCTTCGGCCAGGGCGCGTTCCTGATCTTCGGGAGAGTGCCCGGTGCCGCCTCCCGGAGCCGTGTCCGAAGCGTCCAGGCCCATGATGCGGAACAGCCCCAGGGTCACCTGATCGGCCACGACCGCATGGAGGCGTATGCCCCGGTCGGTCGCAAAGTGCCGTAACCGGGAGAGGTTATCCACCTGGCTCAACACCTGGACCTGTGCGGGCACGACCAGGGTGATCTCCGGGTCGGTCCGGGCCAGGTCACCCAGCTTGTTGAGCACCGACTCCAGCGAGTCACCCGCATGGATTTCATAGGTCTGCATTACCATTCCTCCTCTACCGTTGCGGGGCCGGTCCCGCAGTGCGTGGGTTGGCTGCCGGTCCTGCGCCGGGCGGCACGGGTCACAGTCTGACTGGTGGACATAATATATTTGGTGGTGATGCTGCCATCATAGCACAGAATCGGGCGAAAAGGCAATATCAGGGGTGTGAAATCAGATGTCAGAAGCTAGAAGTCAGATGTCAGAAGTCAGAAACAGTGGGCAACGGGCAGGGGTCAGGGATCAGGGATCAGGGGTCAGGGATCAGGTGTAGACAGCAGACAGTAGGGGGAAGCGACCGCACGGGACCGGGTCCGGCTGCACTATGGCGCACGTCACGCTCAATAATCACATACAGCACCGTGATTATCATGCGGACTGATCCCTGACCCCTGATCCTTGACCCCTGCCCTCTGACCCCTGATCCCTGCCCGTTGCCCACCCCTTGACGGAGGCGGGGTGTTGCGTTATCCTACAGCCAGGCGACCTGCCCGCAGGCGGGCACCCGGAATGAGGCCCTATGTCCAGTGTTTTAGCCGAGCGGTTTGCGCCGATCCCGCCGGTCAAGCTGCCCGCTGAGGTGATCTTCGCCTTGCTCGACGGGGCACCGTTCGGGCGGCTCACCACCTATGCCCCGGCGACGGAGGGGGCGGAGGGCCGGGTGTATGTGGTGCCGCTCCAGTTCGTCCATCGCCCCGGCCAGATCCTCCTGATCACCCGGCCCGGTCGCAAGTTGACCAATCTGCACGCCGCGCCGCACGGCGTGTGCTTGCAACTGGATCTGGCCGAACCGGCGGGGTGGACCAGCGTGTGCGCCTGGGGCGACTACCACGAAGTGACCGACCGGGGGGCACGCCTGGCCGCCCTGTTTGCCAGCTTCCAGAAGTACCCGGCGCGCACGGTGCATCAGGGCGTCAGCATGGTCCGCCAGCGCACCGGGACAGCCCTGAACGGCGGGCACGGCGATTTTGTGGTCGGCGCACTGGGCCTGGGGACGGTGTCGGGACGGCAGTGGCCGGGGCTGACGTTGCCACCCAGTTCCCCGCTGTTGCAGCCGGGCCTCCAGACTGCGCCGGGGGGCGCACGGAGTGGCCCCGTATTCCTGACGCGAGCGCAATGCCTGCAGGTGCTGGACGACCGGCCCCTGGCCCGGCTGGGGTGCTACCACCCGGCCAAAGCGCGCTGCTATTGTGTGCCGCTCTGGTTCTTGCGCGAGCGCGCCGACCTGTGGTTCTACCAGCCGCACGCCGTGGGGGCGCTGGTTGAGGCGCTGGCGGAGCATCCGCAGGGGGTATGCGTGCAGGTGGATAGCCTGGATTGCAGCCGCGACTCGGACCCGGCGCAACCCTGGCGCAGCGTGCTGGCCGAGGGCCGGGTCGAACTGGTGCCGCTCGGCGCGGCCAGCTCGCTCCCGGTGGCGCGGCAGACTGCGGTGCTGAGCGCATTGCGCGGGCGGTTGCGGGCGGCAGGGATCCATCCTGCCTTTGTCCCCCCCGATCTGCCTCCCGCCGCTGTCCCCGGCCTCCTGTTGCGTGTCCGCATGGAACGTATTTCCGGCCAGGCGACGGGATGACGGCGTGGCTCGTGGTTCGTGGTTGGTGATGGGGTAGGGGTCCAAACGTCTACATTTTATCCAGGGGGTTGAATATGGTTTCTCTGACGGATCGCTCGCCCGCCGACCTGGCTGCCGCTGCTGATGCAAACCTGGTCACGCACGTGGGGTGGGTCCAGGGGCAGACGGTGGGGATGCAATTGATCGTGGCCCCCGATCTGGTGCTGGTGGACTCCGGCCTGCTGTGCGACACGTTCAACCTTGTCTGCCAGGCCCGGCTCAAGCCCGGTACCACCCTCGACCGGATACAGAAGGTCGTCGCCTACTTTGCGGACATAGGCCGCCCGTTCGCCTGGTGGCTCAGCCCCGGCTATACGCCACCCGACCTGTGGGCGCACTTACTCGCGGCAGGTCTCCAACCCGCCGAAACCGAAGTAGCGATGGCGGCGGATCTGCACACACTGCGCACCGGCGCACCCACCCCCGGCGGCTTGCAGATCCGGCGCGTGCAGACGGCAGCCCAGCTTCGGGATTTTGCTCAGGTCGTCGCCGCGAACGGGACGCCCCCCGCTCCGCAGGTGCTCCGCTTCTACGAGCGAGCCGCGCCGGTGCTGTTGACCGCTGCCTCGCCGCTCTGGCTGTACGTGGGGTATCTGGATGCGGTGCCCGTCGCCGCGTCTGAACTGACGGTGGGGGGCGGGGTGGTGGGGCTGTATAATGTCTGTACGCTGGCGGCCTACCGGCGGCGCGGCTTTGGTACCGCGCTGACCCTCCACCCGCTGCTGGATGCCCGCACCCAGGGTCATGACACGGCGATCCTCCAGGCGTCCACCGGTGGCGAGCCGGTGTACACCCGCCTGGGTTTTATCCCGTTCGGCCAGATCACCGAATACAAACCTGCTGCTCCCGCTGATCACTGACCACTGACCACTGATGACCACCCGCCAATGTCCACCCGTGACCTGATCGCCCTGGTACTCTCGTTTATCTATCCGACCGGGCTGCTGCTGGGGGCAGAGGGCATCCGGCGTGGGATGGGCTGGCCGCCGGAATTCACCCGCAAGCTGGTGCATGTCGGCGCGGGTATGTGGGTGTTCGGGGCGCTGGCGCTGTTCGACCACTGGTGGACAGCCCTGATCGCCACCACCGCGTTCATTGGCATCAACTACCTCTCGGCGCGGCGCTCGCTGATCCCGGCGATGGACGCCGCCCGCAGCGAAGGGTTGGGCACGGTCTGGTTCATGGTCAGTTTCACCGTGCTGCTGGGCTGGATGGGATCGCAGGGCCGCCCGGTGCTGGCGGCGGCGGCGATGATGGCGCTGACCTGGGGCGACGCGGCAGCCGCCCTGGTGGGCCGGGCGCTAGGGCGGCACCGCTACGTGATCGCCGGGGACACGCGGTCGCTGGAAGGCTCGGCGGCCCTGGTGGCGGCGACGTTCCTCAGCGTCCTACCCACGCTGTTCCTGCTCGACCCGGCGCACTATCCCCTGGAGCGGGCGCTGCCGGTGGCGGCGGTGGTGGCCCTCTGCGCGGCCCTCCTCGAACCCGCCGCCCCCAAAGGCCAGGACAACCTGAGCATCCCGATCGGCACCGGTATCCTCCTCTGGTTGATCGATAGCGGGCGAGTGGACCCAGCAGGGCTGGCGGCGGGGCTGGTGCTGAGCGCAGTGGTGGCCGCACTCGCCTACCGGGCGCGATCTCTGACGGCGGGTGGCGTATTGGGCGCGATCCTGACCGGCACGGCCACGTTCGGCATCGGCGGGCCGGTGTGGGGCCTGCTCCTGATCGCCTTTTTCGCCTCGTCCAGCCTCCTGTCGCGCTATGGAGCGCGGTCGGCGGCCAAGCAGCAAGCGGCAGCCGCCTTCGCCAAGGGCGGGCGGCGCGACCTGGGGCAGGCGCTGGCGAATGGGGGCATCCCGGCGGCGCTGGCAGTGGTGTCGGCTGCCGCCTCCCCGGCCTGGACACCCCTCCTCTTCGCTGCCTATGTGGGCGCGCTGGCCGCCGTCACCGCCGACACCTGGGGCACGGAACTGGGCGTGCTCAGCACCCGCCCGCCCCGGCTTGTAACCACTGGGCGTACCGTTATAGCAGGCACGTCGGGCGCGGTGAGCGGCCTGGGGGCGCTGGCCGCACTGCTGGGGGCGTTATTCATCGGCGGGGTGGCCTGGGTGCTGGGCGGCGTGGGGCAGGCGTGGGGTGCGGGGGCGTTGCCGCTGGATGGGCTGGTGCTGGTCCTGGCGGCGGGGGTAGGTGGGCTGCTGGGCGCGTTTGCCGACTCGTTTCTGGGTGCGACGGTGCAAGCCGTCTACTGGTGCCCGGCCTGCGGCAAAGAGACCGAGCGACTGGTCCACACCTGCGGCACGCGCACGCGCCTCCTGCGGGGCCGCCTGTGGGTGGACAATGAAACGGTGAACCTCGCCTGTGCCGCCGTTGGGGCGTTGGGTGGCGGGCTGACTTATGGGGTGTTGCGCCTGTTCATCTGATCGCGGAAGAGGGAGGGCCAGCGTCATGGGCGCATGGGTGGACAAGCTGGGGGGGCGGTCTATCACCACGCCAGCAGAGGACCGGGCCGACTCGTCGCTGCTCTGCCTCGACACCGCCGACCCGCAGGTGGTCATCCCTGATCCGGCGCTGCTGGCGGCATCCCACGCGAGGGGCCGGGTGCGGGTGGTGATTGCCCCGGACGGAGGCGAGGGGCTGACCCGCCCGTTGCTGGCGCTGTGCGCCGGGCCGATCCCAGTCGAAGTGGTGCCCTGGCTGTGGGCGCAGGGGACGGCAACGCCTCCCGGCCCGATCTATCGCCGGGCCAAGCGGGCGCTGGACGTGGGGTTGAGCGCGGTGTTGCTGGCTCTAGCCGTCCCGCTACTGGTCGTGCTGGCCGTGATCGTGCGGCTGGAATCGCCCGGCCCGGCCTTCTATCGCCAGCCGCGCATCGGTCGCCACGGTCGCCCGTTCGCCATGTACAAGCTGCGGACGATGCGTTCGGGGGCCGATGCCCAGTTGCACGAGCGGGTGCAGCCGCTGGTGGGCGGGCCACCCCGGCGGGGGCCGCAATTCGTCTACAAGCTGCCCGACGACCCCCGGATTACCCGCGTGGGCCGCGTGTTGCGTAAGACCAGCCTCGATGAGCTACCGCAGTTCCTTAACGTCTTGCGTGGTGAGATGAGCCTGGTCGGCCCCCGGCCCGAATTGCCCGAAGTGATCGTTCATTATGAGCCGTGGCAACTCGCCCGGCTGGCCCTGCCGCCCGGCGTGACCGGCTGGTGGCAGGTCAACGGGCGCAGTAACCACCCGATGCACCTCAGCACCGAGTATGATCTCCACTATCTCCACCACGCGTCGTTCGCCTTCGACCTCCGCATCCTGGCGCGTACTGTCGGGGCGGTCCTGCGCGGCACCGGGGCGTTCTGATGCTGGCCCGATCTGTGCTGAAACGTTCGGAGGGGGACGGGCGTATATAGATAGAGAATCAGCGCGGCCCTTATACTCAGGGCCGGGCTAGCGACATGGGTGCCTGTTCACCAACAACCTGATCAGGAGGCAAAGGAGTTTCTTATGGATACGAACAATAGCCCGAACACCGGAGCCGGTGGCAGCGACAAGCAGCCGCAGGAAGAATTGCGCGACGAGTTGCAGGCGCTGGGGCGCGCCGCCGCCGATCTGCTAGAGCACCTGGTGCGGGTGCCTGCGGCCCTCGCCCAGATCCCCCTGCAATATCTGCCGGAAGATACCGCCGGGCACGCCCGCAACGCGGCGACCGAAGGCTTCAAGGCGGTCAAGACGCTGATCGACAGCATTTCTTCCCAGGTGGATGAGATGATGGCGCAGCAGAGCCGTCGCAGCGGCACCCAGACGGGTGTCGATCTTACCGCCCCTCCGGCGGACGATACGACGAACGTGGGCCATACCCACGCCGCCGACTCAAACGGCACCAGCGCCGGGGAACCGACTCGCCGCCTGGACGACAACGGCGAGTAAGCCTACCCCGGCTGACCCGTCCAAAAGCGAGCGACCCCGCCAGGGCCGCTCGCTTTTATATTCCGGCGCGTCTACCCGCTGATTTCTAATTTCTGACTTCTAATTTCTAACTTCTCGCTGGCATCGCTCTTGCTTGACGCCTGAAGAGGGATCGAGTAGTATAGAGGCGACAGAGGGACGGGCAGGCCGTGGGCGGCCCCAGACCCGGCCCGACAGAGGAGCGGCACCCATGCTCAATGAACTGATTCGGGATATTTACGAGACATCCAACATGGATATGGCGACGGCGGAGAAGGTCAGCTACACGATGCTCCAATTCCTGGAGCGCAAGCTGCCTCCCGACGAGTATGCCCGCATTAAGCGCTACATCTTCGGCTGGCACACCTATACCCTGCCGCCTTCCAGCGGCTATGTCGGCTATGGCGAGGAACCACCCGACCAGGCCATCGGCTAAAAGGGGATGGGGGATAGGGGATAGGGGTGGGGGGTTTGTAGCGAAAGAAACAACCCCCCCCCCCAAAACCCCCAACCCGAACTTTGGGGGAGCAAACGCCCGGGTTACTCCCCAGCG
>JBBSAN010000379.1:0-6704 GCA_038252265.1 Chloroflexia bacterium | reverse complement strand
GCACTTTATCGTCATGGAGTACGTGCCGGGCGAGACGCTGCGCGAGCGCATCCTGCGCACCGCGCCGATGGCCCCCGACGATGCGGTGGAGATCGCGGCCCAGATCGCAGCGGCGCTGGAATACGCCCACCGCAACGGGCTGATCCACCGCGACATCAAGCCCGGCAACGTGCTGATCACCCCTGATGGCACCGTCAAAGTGGTGGACTTCGGCATCGCCAAGGGGGCGACCGACCTGTCGCTGACCGGCGCGGGGCTGGCCCTGGGCACTGCGGCCTACTTCTCGCCGGAGCAGGCCAAAGGCGAGCGGGTAGTGCCCCAGTCCGACCTCTACGCGCTGGGCGTCGTCCTCTACGAGATGCTGACCGGGCGGCTGCCCTTCCAGAGCGATAACGATGTGGGCATGGCCTTCAAGCATATCAGAGATATCCCCGTGCCGCCGCGCCAGCTTGTGCCGTCCATCCCGCCCCAGCTCAACGCGATTGTCCTGCGGGCGATGGCGAAAGACCCCGCGCAACGGTTCGCCTCGGCGGCGCAGATGGAGCAGGCGCTGCGCAACTATGCCGCCTTTGGCGCGCAGCACACCGCCGCGATGGGCACGGTACCACCCCCGCTGGTGGCCCAACCGCAATACGCCCGCCAACCTGCCGCTCCGGTCATGCCTCCGGTGCGCCCGGTCCAAGCCCAGGTGCAGCCGGTCGGTGGAGGCAGCAACGCCTGCCTGACCTGGGTGATCGGCCTCGTCGTCTTGCTGGCCTTGCTGGGTGTGGCCTTCCTGGCGGCGACCAAGCTGCCGGAGATCATCACCAGCCAGCCGACCGCCACGCCCAGCCAGCCGATCATCCTCCCCACGACGGCCCCCAGCCAGGCCCCGGCACCACCCACCACCACCCTCGTTCCCGAAGCGCCGACGGCCACGCCCGCCCCGGTGCCGCCGAGTGAGACGCCGGTGCTGCCCACCCCGGTGCCGCCCACCCCCGCGCCGTCACTGGCGACCGTGCCCAACTTCGTCGGTTTGAGCTTCGATCAGGCCGCGAACGTGGCGAGCAGCGTTGGTTTGCAGGCGGTCAACGTGGCCCAGCAACCGAGCGACCAGCCCGCCGGGACGGTGATCCAACAGAGTGTCGCGCCCGGCACCCAACTGGCAAACGGATCGCAGGTAAACCTGACGGTCAGCAGCGGCCCGGCGCAGATCTCCATGCCCAACCTGATCAACACCGACGCCGGGCAGGCCCAGGATTTCTTGCAGAAGCAGGGGTTCAACGTGCAGATCCAGCAGGAGGCCAGCGGGACGGTCCAGGCAGGCGCGGTGATCCGCACCGACCCCGACCCCGGCCAGCCGGTGCAAAAGGGCGGTACGATCACCCTCGTGGTCAGCCTGGGCGACCAGGTCACGGTGCCCAATGTGGTCGGGCAGGATCGCGCCGTGGCCGAGGCCAATATCCGGTCGGCGGGCCTGCAACCCGTCTCGCAGGAGCAGACCGTCGGTCAGGGCGGCGAGGTTGCCAAGCGCGTGCAGCCGGGCCAGGTTTTCGCCCAGAGTCCCGACGGCGGGCAGACAGTCCCGCGTGGCTCCAACGTGGCGCTCCTGGTCCGCAAAGACGATACCGGCGGCGGCAATAACGACAAGACGCCGGTCCCTTAGCCGGGGAGTTAGAAATCAGAAATTAGAAATCAGAAATCAGTTTTTGCTAGGAATGACGGATCGGGTCACCCCAAGGTGACCCCGCTGCTAGCTTCTGATCCCTGATTTCTGATTTCTGACTTCTGATTTCTGATTTCTCGCCGCGTGTTATACTGCTCCTATGATCCGATTCCTCGGAACCGAAGCCCGTATCCTCGTCCGGCTGCTGCTTCAACCGCTCCTCTGGGTCTTGCTGGCCCTGACTATCGGTGGGGCTGTTCTGGCCTATCAAGTTCCGCACGGCTATGCCATTGACGTGGGCAGCCCTGCCGACCAGGCCTATGTCCACAACTTTCACGACCGGCGGGACGCGGCGGGCGGGCGCACCTTCCGCTGGTCCGATGCCTATGGATACGTCATCCTACCCGGCACCGGCGGCGGCGTGCCCTTCACCGTCACCCTCACCCTGAATCCGGGGCGCGATCAGATCCCCCTGACCGTGATCGTCAACGGCGAAACTTTCATCCAACGCCCGTTCGCGGCGGGCTGGCAGACGATCACCATCCCGGTAGACCGCACCCATACCCAGGCCCTCGCTGCCCGCGATCTGGTGCTGGAACTGCGCGCGCCGGGGTTTGTCTCGCCCGACGCCCCCGGTGAGACGCGGGGGCTGATGCTCGATCAGGTCGAGATTTCGCCGCCCGGACCCGGCTTCATCACTCCGGCCACGGCCCAACTGCTCTATCTGGCCGCCGTCGTGCTGCTGGTCTACCTGCTGCTGGGGCGAGCGGTCTACCCGCTCGATCCGGAGCGGCGCGAGCGCATCCCCCCGGCGCTGGCCGGAATCCCGGTGTTGGGGGCGGGGGCGGTAGCTGCCGTGCTGATCGGGCTGCTGGCCGCGCTCCATCTGCCGCTCACAGTCGCCACCGGGCAGCTAGTCGCGGCGGGCGGCGGCACCTACACCAGCACCTACCTCCTGCTGATCCTGGCCGAACCGCTGGCCCGCCGGATCACGCCGGAAACGCGGCGCGGGGCGCGAGCGGTGGCGGTTTTGATGGCGGCGGCGTTCCTGGTCCGCTTTGGCCTGCTGGCCCTGCCGCAGACGGTGGTCATCGATCTCCCCTGGCACATGAAGTGGCTGCACGAACTGCTGGCCGGGCACTGGGAGTCGCTCTATTTCCCCGGCGCGTTGAGCAGCGTGCCCGCCGAATGGGGCCTCTCGGTGCTGATCCTCAAGTCGCCGCTGTTCTATTTCGTTGCCGCCCCGCTGGCTGTGCTGCCCTGGAACCTGGAAGTGTCGGTCAAGGCCTTCGCCTGCCTGCTGGAGGTCAGCACGATCCTCTTCTGCTACGGCCTGCTGGCCCGGTTCGCCCCCACGCTGGGCGGCTGGCGGGCCGGGTGGTGGGCCGGGTTCGCCTGGGCGGCCAACCCGCTGGGCTACCGCGCCCTGGCCTATGGCATCCTGCCGACCATCCTGGCGCAGTGGCTCTCCATTGCCTTCTTCACCCTCTTGCTGCTCTGGGCCGAGCGGCAGCTGCGCGGGCGGGCGGCTGGTCCGGTCCTTGCGGGGGTGCAGTTTGCGCTGCTCCTGCTGCTGTTCGCCGCCTCACTGGTCGCCTTCCCGACTATCGCCGTGTTCAACACCTGGGTCATCGGCCTGCTGGGGCTGATCTGGCTGCGGGGGCGCTATCGTGGGCTGGGGGTGCGGGCGTTGGGGCTGATCATCGGGGCCTGGGTCGTGGCGCTGGTGGCCTATTACGGCATCTATGTGTCGGAGTTCCTTAACACCACTCTGCCCGATCTCCTGGCTGCGCCGCCCGTCGCCGCCGGGAGCACCGCCGCTCCGTCCGCCAGCACGGTCCACTGGACCGGCCCGCTCGATCTGCTCGGCTGGACGGTCCAGTATCTGGTCAGCCTCGTGCCGCTGCTGGGCGGGCTGGCCGGGCTGGCCCTGTTGTGGAGCAGCCGCGCCGCCGGGGCACGCGACCGGGTGCGCCCCGAACGCCTGCTGGCCTGGCTCACCGCCGCCTGGATCTCGATCCTGGGCCTCTTCCTCATCGTCAACTACCGCGTAGACATGATCGGCAAGCACCTGTTCTACACGATGGTGCCCCTCTCGCTGGGTCTGGGCCTCTTCCTCTGGCTGCTGGTGCGCCGGGGTGGGGCCGCGCGCCTCTTCGCCCTTCTCACCGCCAGCGCCCTGGCCTGGACCGCGCTCGCCTTCTGGATCGCCCGCCTCGTCGCCGCTAGTACGTGACGAAGTGCTGAGTGCTGAGTGCTGAGTGCTGAGTGATAAGACGTTATGTTCTGGATAGAGCAACAGGCCGGTGATCCCGATCACCGGCCTGTTGCTTTTCTCATCGCTCATCGCTCATCGCTCATCGCTCGTCATTCCTCGTCCGCGTGGCGCATGCGGAAGACCATCTTGATCGGGGTGCCCTCGAAGCCGAAGGCGGCGCGAAACTGGTTCTCCAGGTAGCGCTGGTAGGAGAAGTGGACCATCTCCGGGTCGTTGACGAAGAAGACGAACGTCGGCGGGTTGATATCGGCCTGGGTGACATAGAGCAGCTTGAGCCAGCGGCCCGGCTTGCTGGGCGGCGGGTGGGCATCCATTGCTTCCTTCATCACCTTGTTCAGTTGCCCGGTGGGGATGCGCCGCTCGCGCTGTTCCGCGATTTCGAGCGCGGTGGGCAGCACGCGGTTGACCCGCTGGCCGAACTTGGCCGAGATGAACAAGATCGGCACGTAGGGCATGAAGTTCAGCGCTTCGCGGATCGTGTTGGTGAACTCGCCCAGCGTGCTCGCATCTTTCTCCACCAGATCCCACTTATTCACCAGCAGCATCATGCTCTTGTACTGCTCCAGCACGTACCCGGCGATGTGGGTGTCCTGCGCGGTCATCCCCTCGTTGGCGTCGATCATCATCAGCACCACATCGGAGCGGGTGATCGCCCGCAGGGTGCGGATCACGCTGTATTTCTCCACCCCGACTTCGATCCGGCCCCGGCGGCGGATGCCTGCCGTGTCGATCAAAACGACCTCGCGGGCGTCGTCGCCTTCGCCCAGGGCGAGCCGGGTGTCAATCGCGTCGCGGGTGGTGCCGGGGATATCGCTGACGATCACCCGCTCCTGGCCCAGGATGGCGTTGAGCAGCCGCGATTTGCCCACGTTGGGCCGCCCGACGATGGCGATGCGGGTGACCTCCTCGTCGTCCTCCTCCGGCTCGTCGGTCGGGAAGGCGGCCACGATCTCGTCCAGCAGGTCGCCGGTATTGATCGCGTGGTGCGCCGAGATGGCGATGGGGTCGCCCAGGCCCAGGCGGTAGAACTCGACCGCGTTCTGGCGGCGTTCTTCGCTCTCGGCCTTGTTCGCCGCGATGATCACCGGCTTGTGCGACTTGCGCAGCACTTCCCCGATCTCTTCGTCGGCGGCGGTCAGCCCGCTGCGGGCATCGACCATGAACAGGATCACATCGGCCTCGTCAATCGCCTGCTGGGCCTGTTCGCGGGTGCGCCGCACGATCTCTTCGCTGCTCAGTTCCGGCTCGTTGGGCAGCGTTTCGTCCAGCACCATGCCGCCGGTGTCGATCACCGTGAAATCCACGCCGTTCCAATCGCTGGTGCCATAAAGCCGATCGCGCGTCGTGCCGGGCTGGTCCTCGACAATCGCCATCTGCTCGCCTACCAGCCGATTAAATAGGGAGGACTTGCCCACGTTGGGCCGTCCCACAATAGCCACTATCGGTCGTGCCATGCTCGTCGTCTTCCTGCTCTGTTCATAAGATTGCGTTCGCCCGCTTACTGCGCGCTTCGGTTGCCCATTATACTCTAAAAGCGGCGCTTGGTGCAAACGGGGACGGAGTGCTGAGTGCTGAGTGCTGAGTGCTGAGTGCTGAGTAGTGGCACGTGGTTCGTGGCTCGTGGCTCGTGGCTAGAACGACGCATCACGCATCACGCATCACGCATCGTTCGTTCCTCAGTCCTCAGTCCTCAGTCCTCAGTCCTGGCACAAGTTGGGCGGCGATGGCGCGGAAGGCGCGGGCCTGGGGGGAATCGGGAGCGGTGATCAGCAGGGGGCGTCCGGTGTCGGCGGCGGAACTGATCGCCGGGTCGAGCGGCAGGTGGCCCAGCACCGGCAGCGCCGACACCGGGCGCTCGACGGCGCTGCGGTGGAAGATCTCGACCTCCTCGCCACAGGCGGGGCAGATAAAGGTGCTCATGTTTTCGATCAGCCCCAACACCGGCACCTGCGCCCCGGTGAACATCTGGAGCGCCTTGCTGCCGTCCAGCCGGGCGATATCCTGCGGCGTCACCACCAGCAGCGCGCCGGTGAGCGGCAAGATGCGGATCAGTGTGCTGTTCGGCTCCCCGGTGCCCGGCGGCAGGTCGAGCAGCAGCACGTCCAACTCGCCCCACTCGATATCGCGCACGATCTGGATCGTGAGTTGGCCGAGGAAGCGCGGGTCGGGCATGATCGGCGTGTCTTCGGGGATGAGGAAGCCGATGGAGAAGACGCGGATACCGAACCGTTCCAGCGAGGGATAGCGCTCGTGGGCGCGGGCCGGGCCGGTGCGGGCCGCCGTGACGAACACCTGCGGCTGCCGCCCCAACTCCTGGGCTTGCTGCTCCCGCGTGGTGGCCTTGCGCCGGATGCCCAGCATCAGCGGCACGTTGGGGCCGTAGATGTCGGCGTCGAACAGCCCCACGCGCAGCCCTTCGGCGGCCAGCGCCAGCGCCAGGTTGACCGCGACGGTGGACTTACCCACGCCGCCCTTGCCACTGCCCACCGTCACAATATGCCGCACGCCGGGTAGGGGGACACGTTCGGCGGGTGGGGTCGGGGGGATGCGGGATCGATCCATCGGGGGTGCCTCCTGCTGCGTCATGGGCCGCTCTGTTGCGCCATTATAGGACAGGTGGGGGCCGGGCGGCAACCGGGGGTAAGGGCAGGCAATTATCTGTCCCGCCCGTCGGTGCGAACCAATCTACCCAGGTGTCATCCTGAGCGCAGCGAAGGATCTTGTTGGGGCCAAAAGATTGTTGCCGAAGATCCCGGCTCTGACCTCCGCACCTCTGACCGT